>NZ_VFWL01000020.1:0-132340 GCF_006442495.1 Mesorhizobium sp. B2-1-3 | reverse complement strand
TATCTACACCGGCACGCCGCGCTTCACGCTCGGTATCCCCGAATATGCCGACGGGCTGAATTTCGTCGCCGTGGCGGTCGGCGTCTTCGGCATTGCCGAGATCCTGCGCAACCTCGAGAACGAGCATGAGCGCTCGGTGATGATCCGAAAGGTTTCAGGGCTCATGCCCACCCGCGACGACTTCAGGCGCATGGCGGCGCCCATCGTGCGCGGAACGATCATCGGTTCAGCGCTCGGCATCCTGCCGGGAGGCGGCGCGATCCTCGCGGCCTTTGCCTCCTACACGGTCGAAAAGCGCGTATCGAAAAACCCCGAAGAATTCGGCAAGGGCGCGATCGCAGGTGTCGCCGGGCCGGAATCGGCCAACAATGCCGGCGCGCAGACCTCCTTCATCCCGATGCTGACGCTCGGCATTCCAGCCAATCCGGTCATGGCGCTGATGATCGGCGCGATGATCATCCAGGGCATCGTGCCCGGCCCCAATGTCGCGACCGAACAGCCGGCGCTTTTCTGGGGCATCATCGCCTCCATGTGGATCGGCAACCTGATGCTGATCGTCCTGAACCTGCCGCTGATCGGGCTCTGGGTGAAGCTGCTCACCATCCCCTATTACGTGCTTTTCCCGATCATCATGGCGTTCTGCTCGATCGGCGTTTACAGCGTCAACACCAATGTCTACGACCTCTACGCCGTCGCCTTTTTCGGCTTCCTCGGCTATCTCCTGACCAAACTGCGCTGCGAACCCGCGCCCCTGCTGCTCGGCTTCGTGCTTGGCCCCCTGCTTGAGGAAAATCTCCGCCGGGCCATGATTCTGTCGCGTGGCGATCCCAGCGCCTTCGTGACGAGACCGATCAGCGCCGGCCTGCTCCTCATCGCGCTCGCCGTGCTCGTCATCGTCTTCCTGCCCGCGGTCAAGAAGAAGCGCGAAGAGGTGTTTGTGGAGGAGAGTTAACTTATTGAATTCCGCTCGCTTCCTCGAGCGGAGCGATCTCGACCAGCGGCGCCGGCACGCTGGTCGTCTTTTCCTGCGCCTTGCAGAGGTCGGCGATGACGCAGGCCGGGCAATCCGGCTTGCGCGCCTTGCAGACGTAGCGGCCATGCAGGATCAGCCAGTGATGCGCGTGGCGCATATATTCGTCGGGAATGATCTTCAACAGCCCCTGCTCGACCTGGTCGGGCGTCTTGCCGGGCGCCAGTCCTATGCGGTTGCCGATGCGGAAGATGTGCGTGTCGACGGCCATCGTGTGCTGGCCGAAGGCCATGTTGAGCACGACATTGGCGGTCTTGCGCCCGACCCCCGGCAATTTGACCAGTTCGTCCCGGCTGTCCGGCACCTCGCCACCATGATCGCGAATCAATGCCTGCGACAGCGCGATGACGTTCTTGGCCTTGTTGCGCCACAGACCGATGGTCCTGATATAGTCGCCGACCCTGGTCTCACCCAGATCCAGCATTTTGCGCGGCGTATCGGCGACTTTGAACAGCGCCCGCGTCGCCTTGTTGACGCCGGCGTCGGTTGCCTGCGCCGACAGCACGACGGCCACCAGCAGGGTGAAGGGGTTTACATGTTCGAGCTCGCCCTTCGGCTCCGGCCGCTGGACGGCAAAGCGCCGGAAAATCTCGTGCACCTCCGCCGGACTGTAGAGCGTTCTGGATCGGGCCGGCCTGGGGCTCGGCTTGGCGTTCGAGCCGTCGCGCCGTCCAGGCAGTGGCTTCTTTTCGGATTGTGCGGGTACTTTGGACTTGGGGCTTGCCATTTCCTTCCTATAATATCCAGATATGAACGACACAAATGCCTCGTTCCAGGCGGACGAACCCTTCTTCAGCGCCTTGCTGACCCCGCACCGGTCGCTGGGCAAGACCGGCTTCGCCGTGCTGATGGTCGCGCTGCTGTTCGGCTGGCTGGTGACCGGGGCTTTTTTCCTGTCGCGCGGCGCCTGGCCGGTTTTCGGCTTCTTCGGTCTGGACGTTGTCGCCGTCTACATTGCCTTCCGCATGAACTACCGTGCCGCCCGCGCCCGCGAGGAGGTGTCGATCTCGCGCACCAGTCTCGATATCCGCAAGACCGCGCCGTCGGGAAAATCGGAAGCGCACCGCTTCAACCCGTTCTGGGCGCGCTTTTCGGTCGCCCGTCACGCCGAAATCGGCATCACCCGGATGGCGGTCGAGGCGCAGGGACAAAACGTGGCGATCGGCGGCTTTCTCGACCCCGATTCCCGCGAAAGCTTCGCCACCGCCTTTTCACGTGCGCTCGCCACCGCCAAGGCGCGCTAGCCGAACAGCTTGCGTCCGGACCGCGTCGAACAAGGGTACGACGTTTCAGAAGCGATAGCGCAAAAGCCTGCCGATCTTGCGCAGTGCGGGAATGTATTTCCAAAGCCGAACGAACAGCTGCGCGGGCCAGCCCATGCGGGCGGCGTGTTCAGGTCCATAGGCCGGAATGTCTTCGATGAATCGCAGCTTCGGGACAGCCAGTTCCAGTTCGCGCGGATCCTCGATCGCCCAGTGGACCTCGGCGCCTGTCGCCCTGATCGCCGGATTGAGGCGCAGCAGCTTCAGGCCGAAACCGCTGTAAGCGTCGAAAATCAGGTCGCCGCCGGCAAGATGTATGACCAGGCGCGAGAACAGGCGGAACCCTTCCTCGGCCGGGAGATAGGGCGTCAGCCCCTCCGCCACCACGATGGCCGGTCGGTTGCGGGGCACTTCAGCCAGCCAGTCCGGCTCTGTTACCGACGAAGCGATGAGGCGATAGCGGTCGCGCGGCGGGTAAAGCTTGCGCCTGAGTTCAATGACTTCCGGATAGTCGACATCGAACCAGTCCACGCCTGGCGGCGGATCGACCCGGAAGATGCGCGTGTCGAGCCCGCACCCCAGATGCAGCACGATGGCATCAGGATTTCTGGCCAAAAACTCCTCGACGCGGACGTCCAGCGTCTTTGCCCTGATCGCCAGGCCGATGCCGAGATTGCTGTCGACCTTGAGTCTTGAGAAATCATAGTCGATCTTACGCACCGCCTCGTCGGCGAAACGATCCCCAAGCAGCGAATGGGGCATCCGGCTTTCCAGCGCCTTGCCGTAGAGCGTCATCAGCAAGGTTTCTTTCGCGCCGGCGAGATTTACCTTTTCACCCGCCATGGCGACTCCTGGGCTCGAAAACCAGAGTTTATCTGGGTATGCGCCGCAAGAAGGCAAGTTTCGGGTGGTGATCGGCGCCCCAAGGGCTGATATTCCGGCTCAAGGAGAAGTCCCATGAGTACACAGACAGCAGTCCTCAAGAAGGACATCACGCCCGAAGGCAGCGACTACGAAATCGTGCGCCGCGCCATCGAGAAGATCAGCCTCGACTATCGCGACCAGCCTTCCCTCGAGGAGCTTGCAGAGGAGGTCGGCGAGACGCCGACCGGCCTGCAGAAGCTGTTCACACGCTGGGCCGGCCTTTCGCCCAAGGCTTTCCTGCAGGCGGTGACGCTGGACCATGCCCGCAGGCTGCTCGATTCCGGCATGCCGCTGCTTGAAACATCGTTCGAGCTCGGCATGTCCGGCCCCGGCCGGCTGCACGACCTGTTCGTCACCCATGAGGCGATGTCGCCGGGCGACTACAAGACGCGCGGCGCCGGGCTCACCATCCGCTATGGCTATCATAGCTCGCCATTCGGCACCGCCCTGATCATGGCCACCGACCGCGGGCTTGCCGGCCTCGCCTTTAGCGATCCGGGCGAGGAACGCGCCGCTTTCGCCGATATGTCCAGCCGCTGGCCGAATGCCGTCTATGTCGAGGACATGGCCGCGACCGGTCCCTACGCCGCACGCATCTTCGACCCGACGCTGTGGCGCCCGGACCAGCCGCTGCATGTCGTGATGATCGGCACCGACTTCCAGGTTCGCGTCTGGGAGGCCTTGCTCCAGATTCCGATGGGCAAGGCTCGCACCTATTCCTCGATTGCCGCCAGCATCGGCGCGCCGAGCGCCAGCCGCGCCGTCGGCGCCGCCAACGGCGCCAACCCGCTCTCCTTCGTGGTGCCTTGCCACCGCGCCATCGGCAAATCCGGCGACCTCACCGGCTACCACTGGGGCCTGACCCGCAAGCGCGCCATTCTGGGCTGGGAGGCTGGACAGGTCACCTCTTGAAATCGGGAACGCCGGCAACTTCCGCCGGCATTGTCACGTGGAAAACGACGACGCCCCGCTGACTCGCATGACGCGGCACCGCAGCGCTTGCCATATCGGCATGCACTGGAAAGCAACGATCTTACAGGATAGCTTCCCGCTCATTCATGAGGAGGCATTCCTTGATCATCGTCGTCGGCTCGATCAATCTCGACCTTATTGCCAATGTCGACCGCTTGCCGAGCCCTGGCGAGACGGTGAGCGGCTCCGGTTTCGCCACCGCGCCCGGTGGCAAGGGCGCCAACCAGGCGTTGGCCGCCGCGCGCGCCGGCGCCAAGGTGCGCATGGTGGGAGCCGTCGGCAAGGATAGTTTCGCCGGCGAGGCCCTGGCGCTGCTGCGCCAGGCCAAGGTGGATCTGTCTGGCGTGGGCGAAACTTTTGCCTCGACGGGCACCGCGCTGATCATGGTCGGCGACGATGGCGAGAACATTATCGCCGTGGTGCCGGGTGCCAACGCCTCGGTGCTGCCCGGCGACCTGTCCAAGGCCTTCCCCGGAAAAGGCGATGTCATGCTCCTGCAACACGAGATCCCGCTTGCGACCGTCGAAGCCGCGCTCGATCAGGCAAGCGCGGCCGGTGCCGTCACCGTGCTCAACACCGCACCCTTCCATCGCGACGCGGCCGGCTTGCTCGGCAAGGCCGACTATGTCGTCGCCAACGAGACTGAGTTCGACCTCTATGGCGAGGTGCTGTCGCTGAGCGGGCGCGACCGCGCGGCACGGATGCGCGACTTTGCCGGGAAAACCGGCCGCGCCATCGTCGTCACGCTCGGCGGCGACGGCGTGATGGCGGCGACGCCGACCGATTCCCTGACGGTGCCCGCATTGAAGATCACCCCGGTCGACACGGTTGGTGCAGGCGACACCTTTTGCGGCTATTTCGCCGCCGGCCTGTCGTCGGGCCTGCCCCTCGAACAGGCGCTCGCCCGGGCCGGCGCGGCCGGCTCGCTGGCATGCCTGAAGCCGGGCGCCCAGCCGGCCATCCCGTTGGCCGCCGATGTCGACCAGGCACTCCTGAAATCCCGCTGAGACGACCAGAATGCGCCCCCAGACAAAGCATGCCGCGCCACCGACCGGCGACATCTGCCGCCTGTCCGCCGTCGAGCTGGCCGACGCGATCCGGCAAAGGAAACTTTCGGTACGTGAGGTCGTGACGGCATTCCTCGACCGCGTCGAAGCCGTCAACCCGCTCGTCAACGCCATCGTTTCCTTGCGCGATCGTAGCGATATCCTGCGCGAGGCCGACGCAGCCGATGCCCGTCCGGACCGGGCCGGTGCGCTCTTCGGCCTGCCGATCGCGGTCAAGGATCTCGCAATGACCCGCGGCCTGCGCACCTCCTTCGGCTCGCCGATCTTCGCCGATTTCGTGCCGCAGGAGGACGATTTCTTCGTCGAGCGCATGCGCAAGGCCGGCGCCATCATCATCGGCAAGACCAACGTTCCCGAATTCGGCCTCGGCTCCAACACCTACAATCCCGTGTTCGGCCCGACGCTGAACGCCTTTGATCCAGATTTGAGCGCCGGCGGCTCGAGCGGCGGCGCCGCGGTGGCGCTGGCGCTGGACATGGTGCCCGTCGCCGACGGCAGCGACTTCGGCGGCTCGTTGCGCAATCCAGCCGCCTGGAACAATGTCTATGGTTTCCGGCCATCGCAGGGGCTCGTCCCCGGCGGCCCGGACGTCGAGGTCTTTCATGCCCAGATGGGCGTCGATGGGCCGATGGGTCGCAATGTCGGCGACATGGCGCTGCTGCTCGACGTGCAGGCGGGCCATCATCCGCGCGCACCCTTGTCCTATGAGAAACAAGGCTCCTTCCTCGAAGGCCTGCATATGCCCGCCAAAGGCGGCCGTGTCGCCTGGCTCGGCGATCTGGGCGGGCATTTGCCCATGGAGCCCGGCATCCTCGAGCTCTGCCAGGCCGCGCTCGACCGCTTCGGGGAGGCCTCGTTCAAGGCCGAGGCACTGGTGCCGGATTTTGATTTCGAGGCCTTGTGGCAGGCCTTCGTGACGTTGCGCCAGGCAAGCAGCGGCTGCGCGCTGAAAGTGCATTATGACGATCCTGCCAGGCGCGCCCTGTTGAAGCCCGAAGCCGTCTGGGAGGTGGAGAACGCGCAACTCCTGACGGCGCCTCGGATTCGCGCCGCCTCGGTCGTCCGGACGTCCTGGTACCGGACGCTGCTGTCGCTGTTCGACCGCTTCGACCTGATTGCATTGCCGACCGCGCAAGTCTTTCCGTTCGACGTCGGCACCCATTGGCCGCGCGAGATCGCCGGCCGGCCGATGGACAGCTATCACCGCTGGATGCAGGTTTCGGCGCCCGCCACCATGGGCGGCTGCCCGGCCGTCAGCGTGCCGGTCGGCTTCGAGGCCAGAGGCCGGCCGATGGGCATGCAACTGATCGGCCGGCCGCGTGGCGACATGGCTGTGCTGAAGGCGGCGGCGGCCTATGAGACGACACTGCCGTGGCCGTCCGGCGCCTGAATCCGGTGCATCTGCGTATCGCGCGGCTTCATGTGCCGGCTTGCACCGGCATCGCCGCCATGCATTGATTGTGGCGCCGCACAGGCGGCATTCTGCCCGAGGGAAAAATCATGTCGCTGGAACTCTATGCCGCCTATGTCCTTGCGTGCGTCGTCATCATCCTGGTGCCAGGGCCGACGGTCACGCTGATCATCGCCAACAGCATCCGTCATGGCTCCCGCGCCGGCCTGGCCAATGTCGCCGGCACGCAGGCCGGCCTGGCGGTCATGATCGCCATCGTCGGCATCGGCCTCAACACGCTGATATCGGGCATGGGGCACTGGTTCGAATGGGTGCGGCTGATCGGTGCCGCCTACCTGATCTGGATGGGCGTGCAGATGTTCCGGTCCAAGGGCAAGCTGAACGCCGACGGAACGGCGCGGAAGCCGCGCGGCGGCTTTTTCGTGCAGGGCCTGCTGGTGGCGCTCAGCAACCCGAAGACGCTGATCTTCTTCGGCGCCTTCTTTCCGCAATTCATCGCGCCGCAAGGCAATTATTCGCTGCAGATCGCCGTCATGGGCCTCACCGCCATGATCTTCGCCGCCATGTCGGATTCGACTTATGCGCTGGCCGCCGGCCGCGCCGGTCGCATCCTGTCCGCCCGCCGCGTCAAGCTCCTGTCCAGGATCAGCGGCAGCTTCATGATCGGCGGCGGCCTGTGGCTGGCGTTTTCACGGTCGAAGTGAGCACCGCCGCCTTTCCTTCCCCCTTGTGGGGGAAGGTGGATCGGCGCGCAGCGCCGAGATGGTTGAGGGGTGCGTGACGGAGTGAGGCGTCGGCGTTCCCCGGAACACCCCTCATCCGACCTCGCTTCGCGAGGCCGCCTTTTCCCGCGAGGGGAGAGGGTAAGGAGGCGGATTTAAAGCCGCCCCAGCCGTTCCAGCAACAGCGCGAAGAAGCCGTCATGGTCGATGTCGCCCATCACCTTGGCGTTCTTTTCCCGCTTGGTGACGCCCCACCAGTCGATCACGGTCATGCCCATGGTCAGTTCCGAGCTGGTTTCCACGCTGACATTGCAGTTACGGCCTTTGAACAGCTCCGGTTTCAACAGGTAGGCGATGACGCAGGGGTCATGCAGCGGCCCGCCATCGGTGCCGTATTTCTCCTCGTCGAAACGCTCGAAAAACTCCAGCATCTCGGCCGTTGCGGTACCGACCTTGGTGCCGAGCTTGCGAAAGGCCTGGGTGCGCTTGGCGGTGGTCAGCGCCTTGTGGGTGACGTCGAGCGGCATCAGCACGATCGGAATGCCGGATTTCAACACCACCTCGGCCGCGTGCGGATCGACATAAATGTTGAATTCGGCCGCCGGCGTGACATTGCCGCCTTCGAAGAAGCCACCGCCCATCAGGATAATTTCCTTGGTGCGCGGCGCGATCCTCGGCTCGCGGATCAGCGCCAGCGCGATATTGGTGAGCGGCCCGAGAGCGCACAGCGTGATGCTGCCGCTCTCTTCCTTCATCAGCGTCTCGACGATGAAATCGACGGCGTACTTATCCTGCAGCTTCATCGTCGGTTCGGGCAATTGCGGCCCGTTGAGGCCGGTTTGGCCATGCACCGCCTCGGCCGTAACCAGTTCACGCGCCAGGGGACGGACGGCGCCGGCATAGACCTTTATGTCGGGTCGGCCGGCCAGTTCGCAGATCTTGCGGGCGTTCTTTTCGGTAAGGTTCAGCGGCACGTTGCCGGCTACGGCTGATATGCCGACGATCTCCAGCTCGGGGCTGCCAAGCGCCAGCAATATGGCGACGGCATCGTCCTGGCCAGGATCCGTGTCGATGATGATCTTGCGTGTTTGGGGCATTTCAATTCCTTGTTTGGCCATGAGCCCATGCGTCCGAGCGAGCATGCGAAACGCATCGAACCGGCCTTGAGCTGCCGAACCGCTCCGCCCGGGGGACGAATCCCGGCGCAGCGCTTCTCCTTGCATCTCACTGCCGTTTCAAGCGCCATGTCGATCATTCTTGTGAGTCCACGACGTGGTCTTTTTGGGCGGGTGTTTTGATGGCTTGAACTTGGTCGTGGGGCGGACCATATCAAGACCATCGGGAAAAATGCCATCTGGGTTTTTCCAGTTTATGTCGCTCTTGAGAGGACAATGTAACATGAGCCGAATGACGCCTTTCTCCAGTCCGCTTCTCCTGGGTTTCGACGCCATGGAAAAGACGCTGGAGCGCCTGGCGAAATCCGGTGACAGCTATCCTCCTTACAACATCGAGCGGCTCAGCGGCGCCGACGGCAAGGCCGAAAGGCTGCGCATCACGCTCGCTGTCGCCGGTTTCGCCGAAAGCGATCTCGATGTCACCACGGAGGAAAACCAGTTGGTCGTGCGCGGTCGTCAGACCGACGATACCGAGCGCGAATTTCTTCACCGCGGCATCGCCGCACGCCAATTCCAGCGCTGCTTCGTGCTGGCCGACGGCATGCGGGTGATCGCGGCGGAGTTGAAGAACGGCCTTTTGTCGATCGATCTCGATCGGCCCGAGTCCGAGCGGCTGGTACGGAAAATAAACATATCGGTGAAAGACTGATCTTTGCCGATGGCTCTCATGCGGGATGGCCTACTGCCCAGGACCAGGGCGGCGTCTCGCGCCAAGGAGGCTTGAAATGACCAGAATTGACCAAAATCCCACCATGACCAGCGGTGAATTCGCCCATCTCGGCGAGGGCTCGGTCGCTTATCTGCGCAAGGTAACGAGCGAGGAACTGCTCGGCCGTTTCCCGGGCATTGGCGAAATCGCGCCCGGCATGGAATTGTGGGCGCTGTTTGCCGCCAACGGCCAGCCGATCCTGCTTTCGGATGCGCGCGATCGCGCGCTGGCCGGCGCCATGGAAAACGACCTGACCACGGTCGCCATTCATTAAGGCGATTTTCCGCTGAAAACGAACGGGGCCGCCCGTGGCGGCCCTCGACCATCGTTTATCCAGAAAACGTCAGGCCGCGTGCGAGGCCTGGGTGTCCGACAGAAGCGCGTGGATTGCCACGGCGTCGCGCGTTCCCCTGATCTTGGCCACCGTATCGGCGTCGCGCAGCACCCGCGCGATGCGCGACAGCGCCTTCAGATGATCGGCGCCGGCCCCTTCAGGGGCCAGCAGCAGGAACACCAGGTCGACCGGCTGGTCGTCGAGCGCCTCGAAATCGACCGGCGTCTCCAGGCGGGCGAACACGCCGGCGATGCGCTTCACGCCGGCCAGCTTGCCGTGCGGAATGGCGATGCCGTTGCCGACCCCGGTCGAGCCGAGCCGCTCGCGCTGCAGGATGGTGTCGAACACCTCCCGCTCCGGAATGCCGGAAATCGCGGCCGCCCTCTCCGACAGCAATTGCAGAAGCTGCTTCTTGGAGTTCGCCTTCAACGCCGGCAATATCGCCGGAACGTTGATGAGATCGCTCAGATCCATACTTGAAAATCCCTTGTTCGCCTGCCGTCACCAGTCCCCACCCCTCGTGCGGCCGGTTTTATCCCTGTGCGACCTTGGTCGTGGACGGATCGATCCAGCCGATGTTCCCATCCGGCCGGCGATAGACGATGTTGACGTGATTGTTTCCGGCGTTGCGGAAGACGAAGACCGGACTGTCCTTTGTGTCGAGTTCTATGACCGCCGACGCCACCGACATGGTCTTCAGCGTCATGGTCGATTCGGCGACGATGGCCGGCGCAAAATCCTCCGGAATGTCCTCGTCGTCATCGGCGAGCGGCGCCATCACCGTGTAGGCGATATCGGTGAGCTCGCCATTGCCCGAATTGTGCGATTTCAGCCGGCGCTTGTAGCGCCGAAGCCGGGTTTCCAGACGATCCGCCGCGGCCTCGAAAGCCAGCGTCGGGTCCTGGGCATCGCCGGTCGCCTGCAGCGAAGCGCCGGAATCCAGCCGGATCATGCAATCCGCCGAATAGCGCGAGCCCGATTTGATGACGGTGACATGTCCGGCAAAGCCGCGGTCGAAATATTTGCCGATCGCCTCGCCGACACGATCGTTGATGCGCGTACGGAACGCATCGCCGATATCCATGTGTTTTCCCGATATGCGCAGATTCATCTGAAAACTGACCTTCCTTGCTCAGGCTTCAAACTGGCCGGAGTTTATACTCGTGGTCCGTGCGCACAAGCTTTGCGGCGTCACTCGCGCCGATTTAAATCCAAACTTTCCGGTTGATCACAAGCCGCCTTCTTGACCATCCCTAGGCCATTGTCGTGACGGACCATCCGCTGGCGGGCGCCGAGCCCGTCTCATGCGGGCGGGCTTCTAGCCACTTCACCGCAGCTTGTCAATGAAGCACGAACCCTGTGGAAATCGCCGAACCTAGCGCCCGGCGCTGGCAAGGGCCCGCTTCTCGCGCCGGCGCTGCACCGAGGACGGGATATTCATGCCTTCCCTGTATTTGGCGACCGTACGCCTGGCGATATCGACGCCGCTTTCGCGCAACATGTCGACGATCGCGTCGTCGGACAGGACGTCGACGGTTTTTTCCTCGTCGATCAATTGCTTGATGCGGTCACGCACCGCTTCCGACGAATGCGCCTCGCCACCGCCCGACGAGGCGATCGAGGCGGTGAAGAAATAGCGCAGTTCGAACACGCCGCGCGGCGTCAGCATGTACTTGTTCGCGGTGACCCGGCTGACGGTCGATTCGTGCATGCCTATGGCGTCGGCCACCGTGCGCAGGTTGAGCGGCTTCAGCTGGCGCACGCCATGGACGAGGAAGGCATCCTGCTGGCGCACGATCTCCGATGCGACCTTGAGAATGGTCTTTGCCCTCTGATCGAGGCTGCGCGTCAGCCAATTGGCGTTCTGCAGGCACTCGGCCAGGAAATCCTTTTCGGCCTGGTTCTTGGCGTGCGGCGAAACCTGGGCGAAATAGATGTGGTCGACCAGCACGCGCGGCAGCGTTTCGGCGTTGAGCTCGACCGTCCAGCTGCCGTCATTGGCCGCGCGCACCTCGACATCGGCAATGACGGCGTCGCTGGCGCCGCCCGAAAATGCCATGCCCGGCCGCGGATCGAGCGCCCGGATCTCGGCCAGCATGTCCAGCAGGTCCTCTTCGTCGACGCCGCAGATCCGCTTCAGCGTGTGGAAATCGCGGCGCGCCAGGAGTTCGAGATTGGCAATCAGCGCCTTCATCGCCGGATCGAGCCTGTCGCGCACGGCAAGTTGCAGCGACAGGCATTCGGCAAGGTCGCGGGCGAACAGGCCGGCCGGCTCGAAGGTCTGGCACACCGACAGCACCTTGGCCACGGCGTCGGCGCCGCTACCAAGGCGCGAGGCTATCTCAGCCATATCGGCGCGCATATAGCCGGTCTCGTCGAGGCCGTCCGCGAGTTCGCCGGCGATCAGGCGCGCCGCCGGATCGGCGAAAGCGAGCGCGATCTGCTCGCTGACATGATCGCGCAGCGTGATCGCGGTCGCCGCCATGTCGCCGGCATCGAAGCCTTCGGACGAGGACGTGCCGCCATTGCCGGTCGCCGATTTCCACTGTGCCGTGAGGTCTGGTCCGAGCCGCTCGCTGGTGCCCGGGTCGTCCGGGAACAGGTTCTCCAGCGATGTGTCGAGCTTTTCCGAGATCGCCTCGGCGCTCCATCCCGCTTCGGTCTCGAACCAGTCGCCGTCGTCGGCCGTTTCCGGTGCCGCCTCGGTCCTCGGCGCCTGGTCGCTGGCGGCGTCGTCCTGCGGCTCGGCGCGCTCCAGCAACGGGTTGCGCTCGATCTCCTCGTCGATGAAGTGCTCGAGTTCGGCATGGGTGAACTGCAGCAGCCGGATCGACTGCATCAGCTGTGGCGTCATCACCAGCGACTGCGACTGTCGTAGCTGTAGTTTCGCCGCCAACGCCATGGTTCGGTTTCAAACGCCTCGTCTGCATCCGGACTGCCGGAAGGAATTTTCGCGAACCGATAGAAACTGGCCCGGCTTTTGCTTGTCAAGGCAAACGCTAGCAAAACCCGCTTACCGGAGCGTTATCCCGGAGCAAAATCACGAAAAAGCGGCCCCTGACAGGCAAAAAATCGCGTCAGGAAACAAATTTCACGCTCAAAGCGTGAATCCCTCGCCCAGATAGAGCCGCCGCACGTCGGGATTTGCGACCACTTCATCGGCCCGGCCATGAGTGAGCACCTGGCCGGCATGGATGATGTAGGCGCGGTCGATCAGGCCGAGCGTCTCGCGCACATTGTGATCGGTGATGAGCACGCCGATGCCGCGCGCCGTCAAATGACGCACCAGTTGCTGGATGTCGGCGACGGCAATCGGGTCGATGCCGGCGAAAGGCTCGTCGAGCAGCATGTAGGCCGGGCGCGTGGCCAGCGCACGCGCGATCTCCAGGCGCCGACGTTCGCCGCCGGAAAGCGACATCGATGGCGCCTTGCGCAGATGGCTGATGTGGAACTCCTCGAGCAGTTCGTCGAGGCTGCGCTCGCGCTCCTTGCGGCTCTTTTCGACCACTTCCAGCACGGCGCGAATGTTCTGCTCGACGCTGAGGCCGCGGAAGATCGAGGCCTCCTGCGGCAGATATCCGATGCCCAGACGAGCACGCCGGTACATCGGCATGGAGGTGACATCGAAGCCGTCGATCTCGATCGTGCCCTCGTCCACCGGCACCAGGCCGGTGACCATGTAGAAACAGGTGGTCTTGCCGGCACCGTTCGGACCGAGCAGCCCGACGGCCTCGCCGGCACGCACCCCGAGCGTGACGCCGCTGACCACCTTGCGACCCTTGTAGCTCTTGGTCAGGCCCTTGGCGATCAAGGTTCCCTTGAACTTCGCCTTATCGGCGGTGACCGTGGCCGGAGCCGAAACCTTGCCGGCGGCCCGCCCCGGAAGACGCGCCGTCAGCGACGACAGGCTGGCCATCAGGGGTTCGTCGCTCCCGATTTCGGCGGTGGCGTCATCGACATGATGACACGTCCGCCGCAGCCGTCGACATTGGCGAGGCCAGTCTTCATCTGCACGGTGAGCTTGCAGCCCTTGAGGACATTGGGGCCTTGCGACAGCACCACTTCCTTGCCGGACAGGACCAGCACCTGCGTCTTCATGTCGAAGGTGCCATTGTCACCGGTCGCGATCTGGTCATTCGACTTGATGTAAACTTTTCCGCTGACTTCAAGGTGGTCGATGTTGGCGGAGCCGGTCATCGCCGCTCCCGCTGCTTCCGTCCCCTTTGCGGCCGCGTTCGGGTCCTTGACGTAGTAGACCATCATCTTGCCGGACTTGAGCAGGGTCGGTCCCTGCACGACCGTGACGTTGCCGGTGAACACGGCGACGTTGTCCGCCTGCCGGACCTCCAGCTTGTCGCTCTCGATCTGGATGGGCTTGTCGCCCGACAGTTTGAGCCCGGACGCGCTCTCGGCGGTGGATTGCGCCAGCGCCGGCGCAAGCCCCAGCAAAAGCAGCGCCGAAGCTGCGGCGGCAAGCCGTGTCGAACTAATGAGCCACATTCGCTTCTTCGCCCTTTGCCTCTGCCGCCTTCAGATTGGCGGGATCGATATTGACGCGCACCTTGTTCTCGAACACCAGAACCTTGCCATTGTCCTGCACCGACAAGGAATTCGCGGTGATCTGCGACCCGTCACGGCTGACGTCCACGGGATCATCCGTCTTCATAGTGCCTTTGCCCATGTCGAGGAAGACCGATTTGAACCTGGCCTGAAGGCCGTCGGTCGTGGCGATCGTGACGTCGCTGGTCAGGTGCATCGTATTGCCTTCGCGATCGTAGGTACCATGCGTGGCTTTGATCGCAGCGACATTGTCGGCCGCGATCGGCACCTTGGCGTCGATGCCGTCGAGTTCGATGATGCCTTGCGTGCTGACGTCCTGTATGGCGCGCAATGCCGTCATGGAATAGGGCAATTTCTGCTTGGTGAAGCCGTTGAGCTTGGGGTTGGCCATCACCAGCTTGCCGTTGGAAAAGGCGGTGCCTTCCGCCTGGACCGCGACGGACACCGGTGCGGCGAGGTAGGAATAGACCGGGAAGGCGATGGCGATCAACGCCGCCAGCACCGGCACGGCGAATTTGAGCACGCGCACGCGGCGCGAATGCCGCCGTGCGCGATCGAACGCGTCCCCCCTCGCCGGGCCGTCCGCCGGGGGAGCCAACTCCGTCTCGGTGCTGCTCGCTTCACTCGTTCGCGCTAACATAACTGCTTTCTTCTAAAAACCCCTGCCCGCCGGGCAACACCGCCTATAGGTGGGACGTCGGCGCTTTCAAGCAAGCACAAGCCGACGAAAACCGCGAAAATGTGACAGTTGCGGTCGTGCAGATCAGAACGGATCGACACCGACAGCCCTGCTTCATAGCAGAAATAGACGTCTGGCGTACATTTTTCGTTACCGCCGGCTCTCTCCTTACCTGCCGTTCGTTTCACGGACCAATCACGAAACCGACGTCTTGGCGGACGCTGACGCGCACTTGCCTCGCGTGCGCCGCGCGCGGATTGCCGCGTCATGCGCAGACGGAATTGCTTCCAGACCGGGACGTCATGGTCTAAAAGCATCTCTTTCCATCGACCGTGAGGCTGACCATGGCATTGAGAGCCGACGACCTGATCGACCGCCGCCGCTTGCGGCGTAAGCTGACCTTCTGGCGCGCTGCGGCCATCGCCATCGTTGCGCTCGGCGTCATTGCGATCTCGGCCTGGTTCTATCGCGACGATTTCGGCGGGTCGGCCGTCGATCATATCGCCAAGGTCAGGATCGAAGGCACCATAACCGAGGACGACGAACTGATCGAGCGGCTGGAAGCCATCCGCAAGTCGCCGAGGGTGAAAGGCGTGATCCTCGCCATCGATTCCCCCGGCGGCACCACCGTCGGCGGTGAATCGATCTATGAGGAGGTGCGCAAGCTCGCCGCCGACAAGCCTGTCGCGGCCGAGGTCGGCACGCTCGCCGCGTCGGCCGGCTACATGATCGCGAGCGCCACCGATCACATCGTCGCCCGCAAGACCTCGATCGTCGGCTCGATCGGCGTGTTGATCCAGTATCCTGATGTCAGCGGCCTGATGGACAAGCTCGGCGTCAAGCTGGAGGAAGTGAAATCCTCGCCGCTCAAGGCCTCGCCCTCGCCTTTCAAGCCGACCAACGACGACGAGCGCGCCATGGTCCGCAAGCTCATCCTCGACAGCTACGACTGGTTCGTCGGCATCGTCGCCGAACGCCGCAAGATGACCCGCGAGCAAGCGCTGGCGCTCGCCGACGGATCGATCTTTACCGGTCGCCAAGGGGTCGCCAACGGCCTGATCGACGCCGTCGGCGGCGAGACCGAGGCGATCGACTGGCTGGCGACCAAGGGCGTCGACTCGAAACTCAAGGTGGTCGAATGGAAGGACACTGAGCGGCGCGGCGGCTTCCTGTTTTCCAAAGCGATGGTGCGCACGATCGCCGGCGCGCTCGGCCTGCCGGACTACAGCGGCGATATCATCCATGAACTTGGCGCCGACCGCTTGTTTCTTGACGGTCTCGTTTCCGTCTGGCACCCTTGAGATGCCGTTTGGGGTGGATGAAAAAGCAAACAAAATCATCCTCATAATTTCGACCGCACCGATTTCAGGGGACCCGTCCGATGATCAAGTCCGAACTTGTGCAGATTATTGCCACGCGCAATCCGCATCTTTTCCTGCGCGACGTTGAAAACATCGTCGGCGCGATTTTCGACGAGATCACCGACGCGCTCGCCGAAGGCAACCGGGTCGAATTGCGTGGCTTCGGCGCCTTTTCGGTGAAAAACCGCCCCGCCCGCACCGGCCGCAACCCGCGCACTGGTGAATCCGTCGAGGTCGAGGAGAAATGGGTGCCTTTCTTCAAGACCGGCAAGGAACTGCGCGAAAGGCTGAATGGCGGAAAGTAGGCGCGACGCCAGACCGGCCCTTCCCGGGAGGTCGGTTTCCGACGGAAAACATCATGCTCAATCGCTTCATGCTCATCGTGGTCTTCGTGCCCCTGGCGATCATCCTGATCGCGCTGGCCGTCGCCAATCGCGAACTCGTCGCCTTCACGCTGGATCCATTCAATCCCGGCAATCCGGCGCTGACGCTCACTTTGCCGCTGTTCATCTTCCTGTTCCTGGCCCTCGCCGTCGGCATGGTCGTCGGCAGCCTGGCGACCTGGGTCAAGCAGGGACGCTACCGCAAGCTGGCGCGCCAGCGCGGCGTCGAGGCCGAGAACCTGCGCCAGGCGATCGGCCGCACCCCGTCGACACCGCAGGGACCGGTGCTGCCGAAGCCGACCAACTGACCGCCGCACGGGCTGTGGGTTCTCGGGCCCGCGATTTTCTTCACGGAGTTTCCCATGCTGACCATTTCGGCCGCAGAGGTCGACCAGTCGTTGACCTTCCCGGGCCTAGTGGAGACGCTGCGCGTGGCTTTCCGTGACGGCGCGGTGCAACCCGTCCGGCACCATCACACGGTCGAACGGCCGGACGGTGAGGCCTCGACCTTGCTGCTGATGCCGGCCTGGACCGATTTCAACGCAGCCGGCATCTCGGCCGGGGGGCATATCGGCGTCAAGATCGTTACCGTCTCGCCCGACAACAATGCCATCGGCAAACCGGCAGTGATGGGGGTCTATCTCCTGCTCAACGGCGCCACCGGCGAACCGGAGGCCCTGATCGACGGCCAGCGGCTGACGCAATGGCGCACGGCCTGCGCCTCGGCGCTCGCCGCATCCTATCTGGCGCGCGAAGACGCTTCCCGGCTGCTGGTGATCGGGGCCGGTGCGCTGTCGCCATTCCTCGCCAAGGCGCATTGCGCCGTGCGGCCGATCAGGACCATCCGCATCTGGAATCGCACCTTGGACAACGCCGAGAAGGTCGCCGCCGGACTGCGCGCCGAGGGCTTCGCGGCGAGCGCAGCGACCGATCTCGATGCCGAGCTCGGCCAGGCCGATATCGTCTCGTCGGCGACGATCGCCACCGATCCGCTGATCAAGGGCGCCCGCCTGAAGCCGGGAAGCCATGTCGACATGGTCGGCGGCTTCACCCCGACAATGCGCGAAAGCGACGACGAGGCGATAGGGCGCGCCCGGGTCTATGTCGACACCCGCGCCGGCGCCACCAAGGAAGCGGGCGACATCGTCATACCGCTCGCTTCCGGCGTGCTGAAATCGGAAGCCATCATAGCCGATTTGCACGAGCTGGCGCGCGGTCAGAAGCAAGGGCGCCGGAGCGCCGACGAGATCACGCTGTTCAAGTCGGTCGGCGCCGCGCTCGAGGACCTTGCCGCCGGCATTGCCGTCTACAAGGCGCTCAGGAGCTAGCTTACTGTCCCGGCTGGTTAGCGCCCATAGCTTCGGCGATTACGGCGAAATCGGCCGCGCTTATCGAGAACAGGCCGAAGCGCAGTTGATACCCCCAATTCGGCTTGCCGGCCGTGAAGTCCAGCCTGTCGAGCAATGGCTTGATCGGCGCTTCCCCGGCCGCCGCCCAGTCGACGTCGCGGCGAAAGGGCGTGAAGCCGCCGCCCATGTCGCCTTGATAGGGTTCTCCCTCCCGTACCGTGCCGATCGCCGTGAACGCCCGCAGCCCGTCTTTCTCGCCCAAAATCGTTGTCGGCGAATAATAAACAATGCCGTCCCCGGGCTGCATCCGCCGCAGCGGCGCCGCCTTGCCGTGGTTGACCTGCATAAAGCCGCCCTCGCGGCCGCGCCGGACGTGCTGCGCCGACGCCACCGCGATCCAATACGCGCTCATTCCTGCTCCCCGTCGGCCTGCTGCCCGTCCGACAGCCAGTAGACCCGCAGGCGATGGTTGTCGGGATCGAGCGCAACGAAGGTGCGGCCGAAATCCATGTCGGTCGGCGCCTGCAGGATCTTCAGCCCACGTCCGGACCAGTCGGCATGGGCGGCGTCGACTGCCTCGGGCGTCTCCAGCGCAAAGACCAGCTCCGCCCCGCCGCCGGCCGCTGCCGCCGCCGGTTCCACCGTATGCCTCGACCAGAGACCGAGTTTGAAACCGTTGTCGAGCACGAACAGCACGAATGTCGGCGCGCTTTCGACCGGCTCGCGGCCGAGCAGCGCGCTGTAGAAGGCGCTGCTACGCTGCGGCTGGTCGACGTAGAGGATGACGAAATTGGGGGTGACCATGTCTGTTCTCCAGGGGTTTCGACCGGGACAGATATAAAGCGCGCCACTGTCAGATTCTGGCAGTATGCGTAACGAGAGGCGCCGTAGACAGCTTACAACCGCTCCTGCCGTGGGGTGTCGAGCGTCGCCCGCCATTCCTTCAGCAGCGCCTGACGGCGGCGCGGATAGCGCAGATCCGTCGTCTTGAGCTCGGCTATGCGGTCGGCGCGAAAATGCCGGAAATCCTGCCGTATTTCGCACCACGCCACCACGACCCGCACCTTGTCGAAGAAACCAAGCGCGAACGGCCACACGATGCGCCGCGAGCCCGCGCCACCGGCATCGCGATAGAAGAAGTCCAGCTTGCGCTCGTTGCGGATCGCCTGCCGCACCAGGCCGAGATCGATGCTTTCAACAGTCGGGGCGGGCGGCCCGACCAGCAGTGTGGTGGCGTCGAGATCCTCGCGCAGATCATCAGGCAGCACCGACGCGATCTTGGCAAGCGCGTTGACGGCCGCTGACGAAAGCCGCGAATCCGGCTGCTTGGCGACCCAGCGCGAACCGAGCACAATTGCCTCGATCTCCTCGTCGCTGAACATCAACGGCGGCAGCATGAATCCGGGCTTCAGCACATAGCCGAGCCCCGCCTCGCCTTCGATCGGCGCCCCCTGGCCCTGCAGCGTTGCGATGTCCCGGTAAAGCGTGCGAATTGAAATCCCGAGTTCGTCGGCGAGCGACTGCCCGCTCACCGGCATGCGATGCCGGCGCAATGTCTGGATCAGGTCGAGCAGGCGTTCGGAGCGGGACATATCGAAGATTTGCCTGTTTCTTTGATATTGGTCCATCGCAAGCCGACATGACCAGGCGACGCTTGCGCGGCGGACTTGGTTGCGAAGCCGGTTGCCCTATGTCAAAAGCGGCCACGCCTCGGAGATGCTCCTGCTTGAAATCTTTTCGCGACAAACGCCGCGACAGCCGTCCGCCCGCAAAAAGCGGTGCACAACGGGTGCGTCCGCATGAAGGCCGTGGAACGGCCAGGCCGCAGGAGCGGCCCGAGGCCAAGGTCGACGAGCGCCCCGAGCAGAAGTCGGCGCCCCGCATCCTGGCCCGTCGCGACGGCGCTCTTCCGGCCGAACAGCTTCCGCTGATCCTCGAAGTGGCGCCCAATGCCGATTATGCGCTGCTTGACAGCGGCGCCGGCCAGAAGCTCGAACAATACGGTCCTTATCGGATCGTCCGCCCCGAGGGCCAGGCGATCTGGCAGAAGGCGCTACCGGCAAGGGAATGGGACCGCGCCGACGCTGTCTTCACCGGCGATACCGACGAGGAAGGCATTGGCCGCTGGCGCTTCCCCGGGACGCCGCTCGGCGAGACCTGGCCTATGAAGCACGACGGCATCGACTATCTCGGCCGCTTCACCTCGTTTCGCCACGTCGGCGTGTTTCCCGAGCAGGCCTCGCACTGGGATCACATGGCCGGACTGATCGCGGCGGCCAGGCGGCCGGTCAAGGTGCTCAACCTGTTCGGCTATACCGGCCTTGCCTCGCTGGTGGCGGCGCGCGCCGGCGCCGAGGTCACTCATGTCGATGCCTCGAAAAAGGCGATCGGCTGGGCCCGCGAAAACCAGGAGATGGCCGGGCTTGGCAACAAGCCGATCCGCTGGATCGTCGAAGACGCGGTGAAATTCGCCGAGCGCGAGGAGCGCCGCGGCAGCCGCTATGACATCGTTCTGTTCGACCCGCCCGCCTATGGCCGCGGCCCCAAGGGCGAGGTCTGGCAGTTGTTCGAGGACCTGCCGACATTGACCGATCTCTGCCGATCGATCCTGACCCCGAAACCGCTTGCCGTGGTGCTGACCGCTTATTCGATCCGAGCCTCCTTCTTCGCCATCCATGCCCTCATGCGTGACACCTTTGCCGGCATGGGCGGCAGGGTTGAATCGGGCGAATTGATCATCCGCGAAAAATCGGCGGGCCGCGCGCTGTCGACCTCGCTGTTCTCGCGCTGGGTGGCCTGATGAGTGGATATAACGGCGCCCGTCCGGTCGGGCAGGTGAAAGAGGTCACCAGCCTCGCCAATCCGCTGGTCAAGGACATCAAGGCGCTAGCCTTGAAAAAATTCCGCGACCAGCAGAACGCCTTCATGGCCGAGGGACTGAAGCTGGTCATCGATGCGCTCGACCTCGGCTGGCATATCAGGACCCTGGTCTTCGCCAAGGCCGGACGCGGCAACGCGGCGGTGGAGAAGGTCGCTGCGCGCACGGTGGCTTCCGGCGGCACGGTGCTTGAAGTCTCGGAAAAAGTGCTTGTCGCCATAACCCGCCGCGACAATCCGCAAATGGTGATCGGCGTTTTCTCGCAGAAATTCCTGGCCCTGAAGGATATCCGCGCCGACAATGGCGATGTCTGGGTGGCGCTCGACCGGGTGCGTGATCCCGGCAATCTCGGCACCGTCATCCGCACGGTGGACGCCGTAGGCGCGAAGGGCGTGATCCTGGTCGGAGACACCACCGATCCCTTTTCGGTGGAGACGGTGCGCGCCACCATGGGCTCTATCTTCGCCGTTCCGGTGGCCAAGGCGACGACCGAGGCATTCCTCGCCTGGCGCGGCGGGTTTTCGGGTCTCGTCGCCGGCACACACCTCAAAGGCGCGGTCGACTACCGCTCGGTCGATTTTTCCCGGGGGCCGGTGCTGCTGATGATGGGCAATGAACAGCAAGGCCTGCCCGAAAGCCTGGCGGCGAGTTGCGACAGGCTGCTCAGGATTCCGCAGGCAGGGCGTGCCGATTCGCTCAATCTTGCCGTCGCCACCGGCGTCATGCTGTTCGAGATCCGCCGCGGCGCGCTGAAACTGGACCCTATGGTGGATTCGCAATGAGGGTTGCCCAATCGTGAAATCATGGTCTCCCTATGCGCTGCTGGTCGTCGCGGCCATCGCGCTCGACCAGTGGATAAAACATTTGGTCGAGATCGGCCTTCCCTTTCAGGAAAAGCTCGATCTCCTGCCCTTCCTGGCGCTGTTTCGCACCTATAATACCGGCATCGCCTTCTCGATGTTCTCATCCTTCGGCGATACCGGGCTGGTGATCATCGCCGTTCTCGTCGTCGCCTTCGTGCTCTATCTGGCCACGCACACGCCAGCGGGCCATGTTATTGCCCGCACCGGCTTTACCCTGATCATCGGTGGCGCGCTCGGCAATCTGATCGACCGCGCCGTCTACGGCCACGTCATCGACTACATCCTGTTCCACACTCCGGTCTGGTCCTTCGCCGTGTTCAATCTCGCCGATGCCTTCATTTCGGTCGGCGCCGCGCTGGTCGTGCTTGACGAAGTTTTGGGCTGGCGGCGCCAGCCCAAGCCCCAGGGTCCCGACGCCTGACCGATTGACCCGGCGCGGCCGCCGCAGCAGAGTCCAAACGTCGATAGATCGAGGAGAGAAAAATGCCCGAAACCTTCAAAGCCATCCTCGTTTCGCGCGACGCCGAAAAGAAACAGTCGGTGGCGGTGACCGACCTCACCGAAGCCGATCTCATGGACGGTGACGTCACCGTCGCAGTCGAAGCGACGACGGTGAACTACAAGGATGGGCTCGCAATATCAGGCAAGGCGCCGGTCATTCGCCGCTGGCCCTTGGTGCCAGGCATCGATTTCGCCGGAACGGTCTTATCCTCTTCCCATCCCGACTGGCGCAAGGGAGACAAGGTCATCCTGAACGGCTGGGGTGTCGGCGAGACGCATTTTGGCGCCTATGCCGGGCGCGCCCGCGTCAACGGCGACTGGCTGGTGCCGCTCCCCGACGGCATCAGCGCGCATGACGCGATGGCGGTCGGCACCGCCGGCTATACCGCAATGCTGTGCGTCATGGCACTGGAGCGGCACGGCATCGTGCCCGATCGCGGGCCCGTGGTGGTGACGGGCGCGGCCGGCGGCGTCGGTTCGGTCGCGGTCTCCATCCTGTCCACCCTGGGCTATCACGTCATTGCCTCGACCGGGCGCAATGCCGAAAGCCCGTATCTCATCGATCTTGGCGCCGCGGAGGTGATATCGCGTGACGAACTCAGCCAGCCGACCAAGCCGCTCGCCAAGGAGCGTTGGGCGGGCGGCATCGATTCCGTCGGCAGCCACACACTGGCCAATGTGCTCTCTATGACCTCCTATGGCGGTGCCGTCGCGGCCTGCGGCCTGGCCGGCGGCATGGACCTGCCGTCGAGCGTGGCACCTTTCATCCTGCGCGGCGTTTCGCTGCTCGGCATCGATTCGGTGATGGCGCCGAAACCGGTGCGGCTCGAGGCCTGGCGCCGCATCGACGCCGACCTGGATCTGCGCAAGCTCGCCAGCCTGTCCACGACCATCGGCTTCGACGACATCATCGACGCCGCGCGCGACATCGTCGACGGCAAGATCCGCGGCCGCGTCGTCGTAGACATGCAGTGAGTTCGCCGGGGTAAAACAACCTATCCGCTAAAATTCGAACGATCCCCCGCAGGCTTCCATAATTTCTGTCCGGTAGGATTTTCGCATGGTCGCGGAATCCGGCATCCAGGAAGCGGAGACTGGCGAAGACGTCGATGCGGTACCCCCGCCGGCGTCGGCGCGGCGGTTCGTCGCCGCACCGCCGCTGGCGCCTGAGCCGCAACAGGCCAGGAATCAGCCGCGATTGGCCGCCCGCGAAGGCTTGCCGCTGCTGACCTTCGTCGCCATCATCATGCTGGCGGGGCTGACGCACCTGACCGGCGCGCCGATCTTCATCAGCCTCGCTTTGCTGGCGACCGGCCTTGCCGGCTTCGGCCTGCACCTGCGCGCCAGAAGGAACGAATCCCGCACCGCCGCGCTGCTTGATGAAACCACGGCTCGCAGCCGTGCCGAGATCGAGACGCTGGCCGATCGCATGTGGGAGATGCAGGAGAGCGAAGAGCGCTTTCGCGGCCTGATCGACGCGCTTGGCGATCTCGTCATCCACCGCGACCGCGACGGCTATATCGTCTATGCCAACAAGGTGTTCGCCGATCTCGTCGAGGTCGACCAGCGCGACCTCGCCGGCAAAACCCTGGCGGAACTTGGCATCGAAGTCGGTATCGTTCCCGACGCCGCCTTTTCCGACCATGAATGCCTGAGTTCCACCGACGTCGCCATCCGCACCCCTGGCGGTTCGCGCTGGTTCTCGTGGATCGAACTGTCGGTGCGCGACAAGGACAGCGGTTCTGTCTCGCATCGCGCCATCGCCCGCGACATCACCGCCCGCAAGCGTGCCGAATCCTCGCTGATCACCGCGCGCGAGCGGGCCGAATACGCAAGCCAGGCCAAATCGCGCTTCCTCGCCACCGTCAGCCATGAAATCCGCACGCCGATGAACGGCATCATGGGCATGGCCAGGCTGTTGGCCGATACCAGCCTGTCGCCGGAGCAGCAGACCTATGTCGGCGCCATTTCGACCTCGGCCAGCGCGCTGCTGGCCCTCATCGAGGACCTGCTCGACTATTCCAAGATCGAGGCGGGACGCTTCGATCCCGAACCGCAGCCAATGTCGGTGCGCGAGATCGCCGACAACGTTGTCGAGCTCCTCGCCGCGCGCGCCTTCTCCAAGGATATCGGCCTCGGCTGCCATGTCGAGCCCGACGTGCCGCAATTGATCACCGCAGATCCGGGCCGAGTCAGGCAGGTGCTGCTCAACCTGATCGGCAACGCCATCAAGTTCACCGACAGCGGCGGGGTGCTGGTGAGTATAGCGCGCGCCCGCACTGAAACCACCGACCGCATATGCTTCACCATCGCGGATACCGGGCCAGGCCTGCATGAAGACGACATGGAGCGCATTTTCGAGGAGTTCGAGCAGGCCGACGGTACCTCGACGCGCGCGCATGGCGGAGCCGGTCTCGGTCTTGCCATCTCCAAGCGCCTGGTGACCGCCATGGGCGGCACGATTTCCGTCTCCAGCCGGCTGGGGCAGGGTTCGGAATTCGTCTTCGATATCCCGGCCATCTCCGCGAGCGAGCCACCACCGGGCCGGATGGACGCGCTTCAGGGCAGGCACGCGGTAATCCTGTCGAGAAATATCGTCGAGGCCGACGCCATCGCCCGCAGCATCCGCGCCAACGGCGGCGCGGTCGATATCGCCACCACCGTGGCGCAGGCGGCATCGTTCTCCGGCGATTGCGACGTGCTGCTGGTCGACGCGGCCATGGAAGAGGGCGACGGAAGACTGCTCAAGCGGCTGCGCCAAAGCGGTTTTTCCGATTGCGAAGCCATCACGCTGATCGCCCCGACCGATCGCGGCATGCTCGGCGAGTTCCGCGCCAGCGGCTACGCGACCTTCCTCGCCAGACCGGTGCGAGGCGGAACACTTTTGCGTGTGCTTCTGAGCAGTCATGCGCCGGCGCTTGCCCCGACACGGCCGGAAAAGCCCCACCCGCCGGCGCTTCGCGCCGCCAGTGATCGCCAGCGTGGCCTGTCGGTGCTGATCGCCGAGGACAATGACATCAACGCCATGCTCGCTCGCGCCACGCTGCTGAAGGCCGGTCATCGCGTCAAGGTTGTCGGCAACGGCAAGGCGGCGGTCGAGGCCGTTACCGGTGCCGGACACAAACACCGCTTCGACGTGGTGCTGATGGACCTGCACATGCCGGTGATGGATGGGATGGACGCCATCGCCGCCATCCGCCGCCATGAGGAGGAGACGGCCGTGCCGCCAGTGCCCATCATGGTGCTGTCGGCCGACAGCCAGGAAAAGACCCGCCATGCGGTGCTCGCCCACGGCGCCAGCGGCTTTGTCACCAAGCCGCTCGACCCCGATGCACTGGTCGACGCCATCGAGGGGCAGGTCGCCGCCTGAGCCTTTTTTTCATCAATCTCCTGCCGAGCGGCGCCACCTTGCTTTTGCATAACGTAGCCGGTTGACCGTATTCGCCAGCCGACGAAGTATTGCCCGCGACGCCGTATCACGGTACTGTCACAATCCTGTTGCACCTACACCGTATCCCCGTGCCAAGAGGGATGGCTCGAAGGAGAATCACTCGTGCATACAGTTATGCCGGAATGTGACACTCGGCCGAACGCTGGCGGCGCCTTGCTTGCCGGGCGCAATGTCGATTCCGTCACAAAGGGCGCAGCGCTCGGCCGTATCGGCAACCTCGAAGTGCGGTTGGCCCGCAACGAGGCCGAGATCGCGGCCGCGCAGGAAGTGCGCTACCGGGTATTCTACGACGAGCTTGGCGCCAGGAAGAACCTGTTTCAGGTGCAGGACCGCCGTGATGCCGACCGCTTCGATCCGCACTGCGATCACCTGCTCGTCTTCGATACCTCGCTTTCCGGCCCCGAACATCGCCGCATCGTCGGGACCTACCGGCTGCTGCGGCAAGAAATCGCTGCGGCCGCCGGCGGCTTCTATTCCGAAGGCGAGTTCGAGCTGACCAAGCTCATCGCCCGTCACCCCGGCCAGCGCTTTCTCGAGCTCGGCCGCTCCTGCGTCCTGCCGGAATACCGTTCGAAGCGCACCATCGAGGCATTGTGGCAAGGCATCTGGGCCTACATCAACCACTACGGCATTGGCGTGATGACCGGCTGTGCGTCTTTCCAGGGCACGGTGCCGGCGGCCCATGCCGAGGCGCTCACCTATCTGGCGCATCACTGCCGCACGAATTCGGCCTGGGACGTGCGCGCCGTCGCCGGGCGCTATTGTTCCATGGACCTGATGCCGATCGAGGCGGTCAATGCCAAGGCAGCGATCGCTGCGATGCCGCCCTTGGTCAAGGGCTATCTCAGGGTCGGCGCCCGCATCGGCGACGGCTGCGTCATCGATCGTGAATTCTCGACGGTCGATGTGTTCGTGGTGATGCCGGTCAAGGAGATCGGCGCCCGCTACGTCAATTATTACGGCGGGGAAGCGCAGCGCTTCGCGGCGTGAACAGTAGTCAGTAGGCAGTAGGCAGTAGGCAGTAGGCAGTAGTGAAGACATCATGATTCATCCACTGACTAATCCCTAATCCCTTCTCTCACGAAATATCCTCCGGCCGCCTGCCGGGCCGGCTCTTGTAGGACGCAAACGACCAGCCGAATTTGAGCGCGCCGCCGCGCACGGCGAATGCCGCGGCGAAACCGGCCAAGCCTGACACGATCTGCGGCAGTCCGGCGACATCGCCCAATGTGAAGATCGACGCGCCAACCAGGGCGGCCGTAACATAGATTTCCGGCCTCAGCAGCACCGAAGGCTCCCCTGCCAGCACGTCGCGCAGGATGCCGCCGAATGTGGCGGTCAGCACGCCGGTGATGACGGAAACGACCGGCGAACCGGTGATGGCCAACCCTTTGGCCGCACCCATCACCGAAAAAGCGGCCAGCCCGACGGTGTCGAGCCAGAGCAGCCACTTCCAGCGGGATTCGACACGGTGTGCGCTGAAAAACACCAGCACCGCAACCGCCGCGCAGATCAGCACATAGCTGGAATTGGCGATCCAGAAAACCGGCAGGTTAAGGACGACGTCGCGAAGAGTGCCGCCGCCGATGCCGGTGACGCACGCCAGGAAAAGGAAGCCGATAACGTCGAGCTGCTTGCGCGACGCGGCAAGCGCACCTGTCGCCGCGAAGACCGCAACGCCGGCATAGTCGAGAAGCGCGATGGGGTTCAAGGGCGGGACCAGGGAGTAAGGCAGCAGGGGAGTAGGGGAGTATGTTTAGCACGAAGCCGTACTGTTGATACGCCCCTTACTGCCTTACTGCCTTACTGCCTTACTGCCTTACTGCCTTACTGCCTTACTGCCTTACTGCCTTACTGCCTTGCCCTATTCCCTATTCCCCTAACTACGCGTCCTTCTCCGCCTGCTCGTTGACGGGCCCCGGCTCGACCGGCGCTTCGCCAGCGGCGAGTTTCGGGCCGCCCTTGGCAACGCCGACCATGGCCGGGCGCAGCACCCGCTCCCCGATCGAATAGCCCGGCTGCACGACCTGCACCACCGTGTTGGCCGGCACATCGGGATTGGGCACTTCGAACATGGCCTGGTGGAAATTGGGATCGAACTTCTCGCCTTCCGGCGCGAGCTTCTTGACGCCGTGCCGCTCCAGTGCGGACAGCATGGCACGCTCGGTGAGATCGACGCCGTCGATCAGCGCCTTGAAACCCGCATCGCCGGACGCCTTGGCCTCGGCGGGAATAGCGTCCAGCGCGCGGCGCAGATTGTCCGAAACCGACAGCATGTCGCGGGCGAAGTTCGCGACCGCATAGGTACGCGCGTCATGCACGTCGCGCGCGGTGCGGCGACGCAGGTTCTCCATCTCGGCCGCAACGCGAAGCGCCCTGTCCTTCAGCTCTTCATTCTCCTTCAGGAGCCGCACAACCGCTTCATAATCGCCATCGACGCCACCTTCCGTGCGCTCGGCATTGGCTTCGGTCGCCTCAATTTCGTCGGGCGCGCGTTCGTCTTTTGCCTGGTCGCTCATCGCCGTTTCCCATCATCTCGAATAGTGTGGATTTTGAGCCCGATATCGAGGTTTGGTGGGCAAAAATCAAGGGGTAAGCGAAGGCACAGGCCCAGCCGTTCAAACCGGATGGCGATCAGTGCGATGCTTCGATTTTAATTCAAACTTTACCATAGCTTCCACCTTTGCTTGCCCCGGCGGCGCGATCGGGGAACCATTTGCTGGCTGGAGGATTTTCGAACCGACACAGGATTTTTGAAATGACACCCCGCGACAAGGGCGAAAAGAAAGATCGGATCGCCGCCGAAATCCGGCGCCAGCTAGGCACGGCGGCGGTGAGACGCTTTCTGCATGCGCTGCCGGCCTTTCGCGCCGAGAAAGACATTCCCGACCGCTTCCGGGACCAGCTCGAACGTCTCGACGGCCTGGAAAACAGCATGGCTGGCGGCGCGCGCCATTGATGCATGTGACCGGATGCGATCCGGGTTGGCAGAGTTGCAAGGGTTAGAACAGAACCTGAAGTCGCGGCCTGGATCGAGGATCCCGCGCCCCATCGCGACAATTACGCGCGGTAATTTCTCGTGATTAGCCTTGCGGGAGCCGGGCCCCTCCGCCTATGCTTCATGATGAACATGATTTCCCCTGAGACTGCCGCCAACAGTAAGCGCGCCTGGTTGAAGATCCTGGCGCGCTACAAGAAGCCGGACAGGCGGCGCAGCGCCGTCGAACTGGCGATCACCCTGATCCCTTTCGCAGCACTCTGGGCGCTGTCCTCGATCGCCTTTGCCTATGGCCATTGGTGGGGGCTGGTGCTGATCTTGCCGGCGGCGG
Source organism: Mesorhizobium sp. B2-1-3 (assembly GCF_006442495.1). Taxonomy (NCBI): domain Bacteria; kingdom Pseudomonadati; phylum Pseudomonadota; class Alphaproteobacteria; order Hyphomicrobiales; family Phyllobacteriaceae; genus Mesorhizobium; species Mesorhizobium sp. B2-1-3. Next base: position 103,380 of record NZ_VFWL01000020.1, on the reverse strand, counting down.
GCTTCCTGGTGCGGATTTTCATGATCCAGCACGATTGCGGGCACGGATCTTTCTTCGCCAACCGCACCGCCGATGACTGGATAGGCCGCGTCCTGGGCGTGCTTACGCTGACGCCTTATGATTGCTGGCGGAGTGCTCATGCCACCCATCATGCCAGCGCGGGTAATCTCGACGAGCGCGGCGTTGGCGATATCAAGACGTTGACGGTCGCGGAGTACCGGCGGATGTCCTGGAGAGGTCGCCTCGCCTATCGTCTCTATCGCCATCCCCTGGTCATGTTCGGACTGGGACCGATATGGCTCTTCATCTTCGAGCAAAGGCTGCCGGTCGGGATGATGCGCGGTGGCCTGAAGCCCTGGGTATCCTCGATGGCCACCAACCTCGCCATCGTGCTGGCAGCGTCGATCCTGATATGGTTCGTCGGTATTGGCGCTTTTCTGGTCGTCCACCTGCCGATCGTCATCCTTGCCGGGTCGGCCGGCATCTGGCTGTTCTATGTCCAGCACCAGTTCGAGGAGACCGAATGGGCGAAGGACGATGAGTGGGAGTTCCAGCGTGCCGCCTTGCACGGATCCTCCTATTATGACCTGCCGCCGGTGCTGAACTGGTTCACCGGCAACATCGGTGTCCATCATGTCCATCACCTCTCCGCGAAGGTGCCAGGCTACCGCCTGCAGGAAGTGCTGCGCGATTATCCGGAACTGCGCGGCATAGGCCGCATCACCCTTCTTGAGAGCCTGCGCTGCGTCAAGCTGGCGCTGTGGGATGAAAACAGCGGCAAGCTGGTGTCTTTTCGCCAGGCACGGATGGCGGCGTAGCCATCTTCTGCCTGGCTCTGCTGTCCCCGATCCGCCGGCGGGCACCTCCTGTCGTCGTGACGGGAGAGGACAGGCGGCCGCAAACCTGTCGCTGGAAGTGTCGTGACGTCAGCCGGCACGCAGCCGACGCCAGGAGTATTTTGGTCCCTTGGGCTTCGGCACGGCGGCAGGCTGGTAGTAGAGTCCCAATCCGCCGGTGCGGCCTTCGTCCAGCCGCTTCAAGAGCACGGGATTGGAGATTTCGAATTCATCGAAACCGAGCCGTAGCATATGCGGCAGCTGGTCGACCAGCACCTGGCCGGTGGCGCGCACGGCACCTTCGAAATGATGTCGGCTGCGCAGCAATTCGCCCTTTGAGAAGGAGCGGCCATCGCTGAACGACGGAAAAGCCAGCGCCACCAGCGACAGTTGGTCGAGCAGGCCAGCAATCCTTTCGAGCTGATCGCCGGGTTGCAGCACGACACCGATCCTTTCCTTGGTCGACCGGCGCACCTCCGGATCGAGATCGAGAAACGCCTGCAGCGGCAGGATGAAGCGGCCATTGCCGGACAGTGCTTCCGCGCCTTCGGCATGAGCCCACTCATCCTCGCGAAAACCCGTCGGGGTCCAGAGGCGGGTCTCCGGTATCGTCGGTTCAGTCATCGAAATTTCCTAAAATTCAAAGAGCTCAAGGTGTGTGTTGAGATTCAAGCAGGCCCTAGTCGAAACGGTAGCTTCCGAGAGCCGGAGCGGAGCGTACTTGTAGTACGTGAGCCCCCGAAGCCGCCGTTTGCAGGCCGGCCTCACCTGAATATCAGCATACCCTATAACGATGCGTCGGTCAGCGACTTCTCCAGTCCCGACAGGTGAATGCCGCACTCGGTCTTGGCATGGCCGGCCCAGCGGCCGCTGCGCGCGTCCTCGCCCGGCTGCACCGGCTGGGTGCACGGGAAGCAGCCGATCGACAGATAGCCATAGGCGACCAGCGGATTTTCCCGCAGTGCATGCGCGCGCATGTAGTCCGCCTGGTCCGACGTCGTCCAGTGCGCCAGCGGATTGATGCGGATACGTGGGCCGACCGCCTCGAACACTGGAAGTGCTGCGCGCGTCGAAGCCTGGAAGCGCTTGCGGCCGGTGAACCAGGCGCGGAAAGGCGCCACGCCCCGTGCCAGCGGCTCGACCTTGCGCACGTCGCAGCAGGCGTCGGTGTTGGTCTGGTGCAGATTGCCGGTCGGATCGATCCGCTCGAGTGCTGCCTCGTCGGGCTTGATCACCTGGATGTTGGTCAACCCGAAATCGGCGACCAGGGCGTCGCGATAGCCGAGCGTCTCCTCGAAATGCTTGCCAGTATCGAGAAAGATGACCGGCAGCGAGCGATCGACTTCGGAAATCATGTGCAGTAGCACGGCCGAATCGGCACCGAAGGAAGACACCGCGGCAATCTCATCGTGAAACAGGTCGCCTGCCGCGCGTTCGATGATGTCGAGCGGATTCAGGTGGCCGTAAAGCGCGTCAAACCCCGCCGCTTTGGCGGCGATGCCGTCATCGGCGTCGACGATAGGGTCAAGCGGCCTTGGCTTCGCCAGCATAGAGCGCCTCCTTGAACGGCGCGGGACCGACACGGCGGTAGGCGTCGATGAATTTCTCTTGTGAGTTGAGCCGAAGGCCGAGATAGGTCTCAACGATCTGCTCGATGGCGTCGGTGATCTCTTCCGACGAGAAGCCGCGGCCGATGATCTCGCCCACCGAAGTGTTCTCGTCGGCCGAACCGCCAAGCGTCACCTGGTACAGCTCCGTGCCTTTCTTTTCGACTCCGAGAATGCCGATATGTCCGACATGGTGATGGCCGCAGGCATTGATGCAGCCGGAGATCTTCAGCTTCAACTCGCCGATCTCGCGCTGCCGCTCCAGCGAGGCGAAGCGACGCGAGATCTCCTGCGCGATCGGGATCGAACGCGCTGTGGCCAGCGCGCAATAGTCGAGGCCCGGGCACGAGATGATGTCCGATATCAGGTTCGAATTGGCGGTCGCCAGGCCGATATCGACCAGCGCGTCATAGACCGCCTTCAGGTCGGCGCGCGCCACATGCGGCAGGATCAGGTTCTGCTCGTGGCTGACGCGCAACTCGTCGTATCCATACTTCTCGGCGATATCGGCAATCGCTTCCATCTGGCTGTCGGTCGCATCGCCCGGCACTTCGCCGATACCCTTCAGCGAGATGGTCACCGCCGCATAGTCGGGGTGGCGATGCGTCACCACGTTCTGGTCGAGCCAATCCGAGAAGCCCTTGGAATCGAGGCGTGCCAGCTTTACAGCCTCGTCGCCGTCCGGCCGCGCGGTCAGCGCTGGTGGCGCGAAATAGGCGTCGATGGCGCGGATGTCTGCTTCCGGCAGCTTCAACTCGGCGTCCTTCAATTGCTGCCATTCCGCCTCGACCTGGCGCGTGATCTCCTCGACGCCGGTCTCATGGACCAGGATTTTGATGCGCGCCTTGAACTTATTGTCGCGGCGGCCATGCAGGTTGTAAACGCGCAGGATCGCCGTGCAGTAGGACAAAAGGTCGGCTTCCGGCAGGAAATCGCGGATCTTCCTGGCGACCATCGGCGTGCGCCCCTGGCCGCCGCCGACATAGACGGCGAAGCCGAGCTCGCCGGCCGCGTTCTTCTTCAGGTGCAGGCCGATGTCGTGGGTCTGGATGGCGGCGCGGTCGCGCTCCGCGCCGGTTACCGCGATCTTGAACTTGCGCGGCAGGTAGGAAAACTCCGGATGAACAGATGACCACTGGCGCAGGATTTCCGCATAGGGACGCGGATCGGCGACCTCGTCGGCCGCCGCACCCGCGAAATGGTCCGCGGTGACGTTGCGGATACAATTGCCGCTGGTCTGGATGGCGTGCATCTCGACACTCGCCAGATCGGCCAGGATCGCAGGAATGTCGGACAGCGCCGGCCAGTGGAACTGGATGTTCTGGCGCGTGGTGAAATGGCCGTAGCCCTTGTCGTATTTGCGCGCGATGTGGCCGAGCATGCGCAACTGCTTGCTGTTCAGCGTGCCATAGGGCACCGCGATGCGCAGCATATAGGCGTGCAATTGCAGGTAGACGCCGTTCATCAGCCTGAGCGGCCGGAACTGGTCCTCGGTGATCTCGCCGGCGAGCCGGCGCTGGACCTGGTCGCTGAACTCGGCGACGCGGGCCTGGACAAAATCGTGATCGAACTCATCGTAGCGGTACATGCTTCGTCTTTCAGGGCGCGTCCGCCCGTGTTCACTTCTGGTCTGGGCTTACGCCGCCCGGGAGGCCTGCTTGCCAAGATCGTTGCGAATGGTCGGGCCCGCGGCGCGGATCTTCTCGCGCAACCGCACCGGCTCGACAACGCCGTTCACGATTTCGGCATCGATGAGGTTGACGTCGAGGACTTCGTTGTCGGCGTGGGCCTTGGCACCGATCGCTTCCAGGCGATCCTCGGCCGCCTTGTCATGGGCGAGGTCGGCATGGTCCGCCCTCTCGGCCCAGCCGCCGTCTGCGTACCAGACGGCGATGCCGTCGGCGAGCCGGTTGGCGGTCAGTATCTTCATTGCTGAACTCCCTCGGTGGCAGCTATGGGCGCACCTTCATGCCTGTGTGCCGCGAGCGGTTCGGACCGTTCGAAATTGGCGCCGGCGACCGCATCGCCGATGATGGTCATGACCGGACCTGAGAGATCGGAGCGCGCTTCCAACGACGGCAGGTCGGCAAGCGTGCCGTGGAAACGGCGGCGATTGCCGAGGCTGGCATTCTCGACCACGGCTACCGCCGTATCGGGCGAAAGCCCGGCCTCGATCAGCCGGCCGGCAACCTCCGCGGCCACCGAGCGGCCCATATAGACAGCAACGGTGGCACCCGAAATGGCAAGCTTGGCCCAGTCGGGCAGCGAATTGCCCTTGAGATCATGACCGGTGGTGAACACCATCGAGGAGGAAACCCCACGCAGCGTCAGCGGCAATTCGAAATCGGCGGCGGCAGCGAAAGCAGCGGTAACGCCCGGAACCACCTCATAGGCGATGCCGGCATCACGCAGCGCCGCCATCTCCTCGCCGGCCCGGCCGAACACCAGGGGATCGCCCGACTTCAGCCGCACCACACGCTTGCCTTCGCGGCCAAGCTCGACCAGCAGCGCATTGATCTCGGCCTGGCTCTTGGTGTGACAGCCCTTGCGTTTGCCGACCGCCAGCCGCTCGGCGTCGCGTCGGCCCATGGCGACGACAGCCTCCGGCACCAGCGCGTCGTGGACGATGACATCGGCCTCCATCAGCAGGCGATGCGCACGCAGCGTCAAAAGGTCCTCGGCACCGGGGCCCGCGCCAACCAGGGCGATATGGCCTGAAGCGGATGCAGCCGAACGCAGAAGATCGGCGGCTGCGTCATGCGCCTGCGAAAGCTTGCCCGCTTCGACGGCGCGCGCCGGCGCACCGCCGAAGAACTCGCTCCAGAACCGGCGGCGCGAATTGCCCCTGGGCAGGCTTTCAGCGGCGGCCCGGAAGGACGCGGCGAGAGCCGCCAACCTGCCCAACGAGGGCGACAGCATGCGGTCGATGCGGGCACGCAGCATCTGCGCCAGCACCGGCCCAGCGCCTTCCGTGCCGATGGCGATCGCGACCGGTGCGCGATTGACCAGCGCCGGGGTGAAAAAATCGCAAAGCTCCGGCCGGTCCACCGCATTGACGGGGATGCCGAGCCGGCGCGCATCCTGGACAACGCGCCGGTCGAGCGCCTCATCGCCGCTGGCAGCGAACACCATCACCGAGCCTTCCAGCCGGCTCGCCTCATAGGCCGCGATGTGGGTGGCGCCGCTCTGCGCGATGAAGCCGAGCATGTCCGGTGAGGCGCTCTCCGCGACGATGCGCAGCGTAGCGCTGGACTGCCCAAGCAATCGTGCCTTGGCCAACGCTTCGTCGCCGCCGCCGACGATCGTTACGGCTTCGTCCTCGACCCGTACGAAGACGGGGAAGGCATTGAGCTTGGGGGCGGGCTGCGGCATGGATACGAACGGAATCCTGATCTGGTCTTCACTTCTACGCGTGGGCGCGAAAAAGCTGAAGAAACCCACTCGCGCATCACCTTCCGGGATGCAATCGCTTTTTCTAAAGGGCCGCGGCCAAGAGAAAAATATTCCACCTTGTTGCGGAGACCGGCATCAAGCCGCTGTCGCGGGCCTTGATTTCTCCTCTTTTTTGGGCCGAACGCGCTTTATGACAAAACCGTTTTTTCTAAATTCTACTAATTTAGTAGATTAAAGCTGCCTGGCGGTCGTGCGCGCGCCTCCACCTCGACGGAGCGCCCGTATGACCTGGCTTTTTGGCTGGAACATTACCGGATCGAGGCGCGTTCCTTCCGCATGCGCAATTCAAAATCATACCTGGCCGCGGCGTGAAGCCAAGCGTGGCGGCAGCGAAGGAAGGAGCCCGGCGTCATGAGCGCGATCAAGTTGAAGCACGGCATCTGGATCATGGTGGCCGACGGAGAAAAAGCGCTCTTCCTCAGAAATGCAGGTGACACCAAATTTCCGAACCTCGAAGTGGTGCAGGAAGTGAGGCAGGACAACCCGCCAACGCGCGAGCAAGGCAGCGACAGTCCCGGTCGCTACAATGACGGTCCCTCGGTTCACCGCAGCGCGGTCGAGGAGACGGATTGGCATCGGATCGGCAAGGAGCGCTTTGCCGACGAACTCGCCGAACGGCTCTACAAGCTGGCTCATCGAGGCTCTTTTGACGAAATCATCCTCATCGCGCCGCCGCTCGTGCTCGGCGCGATGCGCAAGATCCTGCACAAGGAAGTCAGCGACAAAGTCAGCGCGGAAATTCCCAAGACGCTGACCAACCACGCGGTATTCGAGATCGAGGCCCTGTTGCGGGCAGCTTGATCGTTGGCGATCGAGCGCCGCCGTTGCGGCGCATGATTTCGGCTGACCTCGAATTCCGGCTTGCTTGCCCACCGGCGAGGTATTTGTCGCTTCACCGGCAATTCCCGGTTTTGCGGGGTTGCGTGGCCGACACCCAATCCACCATATTGCAAACAGGCGGCGGCTTCGGGCGGCGCATATCCTGCATCGCTGGCTTGAAAGGCGCTCCATAGACAATGCCGCATGACACTCCCCTTATCGCCACCATCGTAGCCGGTCTGGGGCTCGCTTTCGTCTTCGGCGCTCTCGCCAACCGCTTCCGCATTCCGCCGCTGGTCGGCTATCTCGTGGCCGGCGTGCTGGTTGGGCCGAACACGCCCGGTTTCGTCGCTGACGCCGGCCTTGCCAATGAGCTCGCCGAAATCGGCGTCATCCTGTTGATGTTCGGCGTCGGCCTGCATTTTTCGCTGAAGGATCTCCTGTCGGTCCGCGCCATCGCCGTGCCCGGCGCCATCGTCCAGATCGGCTTTGCCACGGCACTCGGCGCGGGGCTTTCCTGGATGCTCGGCTGGTCGGCGGGAGCAGGACTGGTCTTCGGCCTGGCGCTGTCGGTGGCCTCGACCGTGGTGCTGCTGCGCGCCCTGCAGGAGCGCCGCCTGATCGAGACCGAGCGCGGCCGCATTGCCGTCGGCTGGCTGATCGTCGAGGATCTGGCCATGGTGCTGGCCCTGGTGCTTTTGCCGGCGCTTGCCGGCGTGCTTGGCGGCCAGGAGCAGGCGGATGCCCATGCGAGCGGCCTGCTGTCGCTGCCCGCGAGCTACGGCATCTGGGGCGTCGTCGGCATCACGCTGGCCAAGGTCGCCGCCTTCGTTATCGTCATGCTGGTGGTCGGCCGCCGCGTCATTCCCTGGATCCTGCACTATGTCGCCCATACCGGCTCGCGCGAGCTGTTTCGGCTTTCGGTGCTGGCGATAGCGCTTGGCGTCGCCTTCGGCGCGGCCAAGCTGTTCGGCGTCTCGCTGGCACTGGGCGCTTTCTTCGCCGGCATGATCATGAGCGAGTCCGAACTCAGCCACCGCGCCGCGGAGGAATCGCTGCCGCTGCGCGATGCCTTCTCGGTGCTGTTCTTCGTCTCGGTCGGTATGCTGTTCGACCCGTTCAGCCTGTTCAGCAACGGCTTGCCGATTCTGGCAACGCTCGCCATCATCGTCGTCGGCAAGTCGCTGGCGGCCTTCCTCATCGTCGTCGCCTTCGGTTATCCCCTGGCGACGGCGCTGATGATTTCGGCGAGCCTTGCCCAGATCGGCGAGTTCTCCTTCATCCTGGCCGAACTCGGCGTCGGGCTGAAACTGCTGCCCGAACAGGGGCGCGATCTCATCCTGGCGGGCGCCATCCTTTCGATCGTGCTCAACCCGGTGATGTTCCTGGTCATCGACTGGATGAAGCCATGGCTCGAGGCCCGCGCCGCCAGGACGGCGCCGCCTGTGGAGCCCAAACCGGTCGGCCTGGCGACGGAGCCCGGCCAGGTGGCTTCCGTCGCCTCGGCGGCGAAGCAGGAAGATGGGCCGCCGCCAAGAACAGCCCTTAGCGGCCACGCGATCCTGATCGGCTACGGCCGTGTCGGCAGTCTCGTCGGCGCTGCGTTGAACGAAGCCGCCCTGCCCTTCCTGGTGGTCGAGGATGCCGACAAGACACTGGTGAAGCTCAGGGCCGAGGGCATCGAGACCGTGGCCGGCAACGCCGCCAATGCCGAAGTGTTTGCAGCCGCCAACCCCGAAGGCGCGAAACGGCTGATCCTGGCCATCCCCAATGCCTTCGAGGCCGGTCAGATCGTGCTGCGTGCGCGCGCCGCCAATCCCGCCATCAACGTCGTCGCCCGCGCCCATTCCGATGCCGAGGTCGAGCATCTCAAGGGGCTCGGCGCCGATACGGTGATCATGGGCGAACGCGAGATCGCGCGCGGCATCGTGGAAGAGGTGCTTGGTCCCAAGCCGCGGGCGGCTGAACCGTCCGCCGCCTGAGCCGATCCTGCACGGACCTAATCCGTGCTTAGCGAGAACGCGGCCGACCCCGGAGGGCTGGACCTCGAACAGGTGGGGCGGCCTTGGACGCGCCCGCTGACATCGGTCACTCCTGCCATTTGTCTTCGTATCGCGCTCAACCGAGTTCTTGGGCGAGTCCGATGAGCAACCCCTCAGGCCCACGGATGTAGCAGAGCCGATACACGTCTTTATACTGGACTACTTCGCCTACGAGCTGCGCGCCGCGCGTGCGGAGCCTTTCAAGCGTCTCGTCGATGTCATCCACGGTGAACATGACGCGCAGGTACCCTAGGGCGTTGACCGGGGCGTTCCGGTGATCTGCGACGACAGGCGGCCTGAGGAAGCGGGAGAGCTCGAGCCGGCTATGGCCGTCCGGTGTGCGCATCATGGCAATCTCGACATGCTGATCGCCCAGTCCAGTGACACGTCCGGCCCATTCTCCTTCGATCGTGGCCCGTCCTTCAAGCTCAAGGCCGAGTTCGCGAAAGAAATCAACCGCCTCTCCGAGGTCTTCGACGACGATTCCTACGTTGTCCATCCGCTTGAGCGCCATGTTTCCATCTCCAAGGTGTCGTTCGAATCTACAAGGCGTCGCCTGGTCCAACAATGGATGCTCGAGGTGCTCCGCCTGCAGCCAGGTTGATCACGCCACGAAGGCAGAGCCGCCATTTTGCGCGACGCTGCCGAGGTATTTTGCCGGCGGCTTGCCAAGCGCCTTCTTGAACATGGTGATGAAGGCGGTGACGGAATCATAGCCGAGATCGCCGGAGACCTGCTGCACGCTCGCACCGGAGGCAAGTTCTCGAATTGCGACGATCAGATGCAACTGCTGGCGCCAGCGTCCGAAGCTTAAGCCAGTCTCCTTCACGACGAGACGGGCGAGACTGCTCTCGCTGAGCGCAACCCGGCTGGCCCATTCCGACAATGTGCTGCGGTCGGCGGGATCCTGCGCCAACGCTTCGGCGATCCGCCTCAATCGCGGCTCGGATGAGATCGGCAGATGCAGCCGCTGGACAGGCATGCGCGGCAGCTCAGCAAGCAGCATCCTGATCAAAAGCGCATCCCTCGCCTCATCATCCCCCACGCCATCGGACAGTTCGATGATCAGTTCGCGCAGCAGCGGCGAGACCGAAAGGGTGCAGCACCGGTCCGGCAATTCGGCGGCTCCCGGCTCGATGTAGACGAAGAAGATCCGGGCGTTGGCGGTCGCGATATTGCTGTGCTCCATGTCGCCGGGAATCCACACCCCGCAATGCGGCGGCACCATCCACAGGCCGCTCGGGACGCGGCATGTGACGCCACCGCCGAGCGCGAAGACGAGCTGGCCTTTGCGATGCCGATGGGAGGGGACTTCGGCCCTGGTTTCGGTAACGTCGACGCGCACGGCGATTGCCGGTGCGAGGACGTCATCCACATTGAAATCGAGCCATGGGTAACGAAGAGGTTGTCTCATGATTGACGGCTTTTAGCGATTAAACGCCACGATAGCTAAATTCTTCAAGCTGGGAAGTCGATAGGTTCCAGCTTGCCCATGCACCCGGTTGATCAGGATGCCACCGCGCTTTGCATCCACAAACCAGCAGGAAGGTACGTCTCATGCTCGCCCTAGCCATATCTTCCGACAGCCCCGCCGGACTGACGCTTGCCGAGGTCGAGGACCCACGGCCTCTCGCAAACGAGGCGCTTGTCTCGGTCCACACAACCTCGTTGAATCGCGGCGAATTGCGCCTGCTCACCATACGCCCGGACGGCTGGATACCCGGCCAGGACATCGTCGGGATCGTCGAACGGCCAGCGGCCGACGGCTCCGGGCCAGCCGTGGGCGCCCACGTCGCGGCCTTGGTCGACCAGGCCGGCTGGGCCGAACGCGTCGCGGTTTCGACCGACCGCCTCGCCGTCCTGCCGGATGAGGTCAGCTTCGTTTCCGCGGCCACGCTTCCGGTCGCGGGCACCACCGCGCTCAGGACTTTGCGCCATGGCGGCGACCTTGCCGGCCAACGGGTCCTGATCACCGGCGCAAGTGGAGCGGTCGGCCGTTTCCAGATCCAGATCGCGCGCGAACAGGGCGCGAGCGTGACCGCGGTCGCGGCCTCCCGGCATGGCGAGGATCTCCGCCGCCTGGGTGCCGGGCAAGTCGTCGAGTCGATCGAACTGGCTGAGGGGGCGTTTTCGCTGATTACCGAATCGGTCGGTGGCCAAAGCCTCGCCCACGCGATCGAACGCGTCGCTCCTGGCGGGACGATCGTCATGTTCGGCTCAAGCAGTGGCGAACTCACGCCAATTGGGTTCCGCCAGTTCGTTCCGGGTCACGAGGGGGCGAGGCTTCAGACTTTCGCCTACTACACGTCTGGCGCGGGCATTGGCTCGGACATCGCCTCGCTGCTCGCTCTCGTTGCGGCCGGCCGGCTGGAAACCCGCGTCGCCCTGACCATGCCATGGACCGACATCGCCCAAGCCCTGGATGCGCTGCGACAGCGCAGCTTCAGCGGCAAGGCCGTTCTCACCATGACCGGATGAACGATCCCTAGGCTGAGACCTGCCCCATCACACGTGCTGGCCGCCATTAATGTGGATTTCCGAGCCGGTCACATAAGACGCCTGCCCGGAGCACAGGAAGAAGATGATGTCGGCGACCTCGGCCGTGGTGCCCAGCCGCCTGAGCGGAATGGTCTCGACGATCTTGTCCGTGCCCGGCGACAGGATCGCGGTGTCGATTTCGCCCGGCGCAATGGCGTTGACGCGGATCCCGTGCGGGCCGAAATCATGCGCCATCTCGCGCGTCAGCGAGCCGAGCGCCGCCTTCGATGTCGCATAGGCGGTGCCGGCGAAGGGGTGCACCCGGGTGCCGGCGATCGAGGTGACGTTGACGATCGACCCTTTCGCCGATGCCAGTTCCTTGAACAGCCCGCGCGCCAGCATGATCGGCGCGAAGAAATTGACCTGGAACACGTCGCGCCAGACATGCATCGGCGTGTCGATGGAGTTCATGCGGCTGTTGCCGTCCTTGAGCTTTGGCGAAATGCCGGCATTGTTGACCAGCGCGTGCAGCTGCCCGCCATGCGCCTCAAGCCGGTGGCGGATTTCGGAGACGGCGATGCCGACATCCTCCTGGTCGGCGAGATCGACCTTGATGTGGTCCTCGGGCCCGGCCGGCCACGGGCAATCCTCGGCAAACGCCTGGCGCGAGCAGGTGATGACGCGCCAGCCCTCGCGCGAGAAACGCTTGACCGTGGCATGGCCGATGCCACGGCTGGCGCCGGTCAGCACAATGGTCTTCCTGGTGTCGATCTCAGCCATGTCGGGAGGTGTAGCCGAACGGTGTGGCGCTGGCGAGAGGCGAGTTGCCGCTAGCCTCCGCCGAGAATGTCGAGGATCGAGGTCTGCCGCTTCTTGAGCGGACCGCCGACGCTGCCCGGCGGCACCGGATGTCTGACCGACGCGGTGGTTCCGGAATCGCCCGGCATATCGAAACCGTCGGCGTCGACGGTCTGGGCCGGGCGGGGCGCGCGAACCGGCGCTGGCTGCGCCGCGACGGCAGCGGGCGCCGACTGGCCGACAGGCGCTTGCGGCTTCGGAGCCGGCTGCGTCGCATCGGCCGACGGGATTTCGTCCGGCACGATCCTATCGGCCGGCGTCGACTTCCAGGTGCCGGGCAGCGGCCGCACGGGCACACCCTCATGCGCGGCGACCATGAACTCGTGCCAGGCCTGCGCAGGCAGCGCGCCGCCGGTGACCTTCTTCATCGGGCTGCCGTCGTCATTGCCGAACCATACGCCGGTGGTGAGATTGGCGGTGTAGCCCACGAACCAGGCGTCGCGCGAATTCTGGCTGGTGCCGGTCTTGCCGGCCGACGGCCAGGTGAAGGCCGCCTTCCTGGCCGTGCCGATCTCCACCGTCCCGGTCATCATCGAGTTCATCATGCCGACGATCTCGGGCTTCACCACGCGTGGCGCGCTGCCGCTGCCGGCGTCGTACAGCACCTTGCCCTCGGCTGATGTCACGCGGCGGATGAAATGAATATCCGGCTTGTAGCCGCCATTGGCGAAAGGCACATAGGCCGAGGTCAGCTCCAGCGGCGTCACTTCCGACGTGCCGAGCGCGATCGAGGTGTTGGCCTGCAAATCGGACTGGATGCCCATGCGATGCGCCGCCTCGACCACTGCGTCCGGCCCCACTTCCATGGTCAGCTGGGCCGCCACCGAGTTCAGCGACTTCGCCAAGGCGGTTGCCAGCGTCACCTTCCCGAAATACTTGCCGCCGTAATTGTCGGGTGTCCATTTGCCGATCTTGATCGGCGCATCGTTGCGCACGCTGTCGGGCGTGCGGCCGGCCTCGAGGGCGGCCATGTAGACGAACGGCTTGAACGCCGAACCGGGCTGCCGGCGCGCTTCCGAGGCGCGGTCGAACTGGCTGGTCGAATAATCGTAGCCGCCGACCATGGCACGCACCGCGCCCGAATCGTCGATCGACACCAGCGCGCCCTGGGTGACGTTGAGCTTCTTGCCGCTTTCATCGATCAGCCGGCGGATCGATTGTTCCGCGAGCTTCTGCAGGTTCAGGTCGACGGTGGAATCGATGACGATGTCGCCGCGCACGTCGCCGATCAGATCGGGCAGCTCTTCCATGATGGTGTCGGCGACGTAGTTTTCCGAGCCTGTCCAGTAGGACGGCGCGCGCGTCGCCGGCGCGCTCATCGCCGTGGTCAGTTCCTTGGCGCTGATCTTGCCTTCGTCGCGCATAGCGGCGAGCACCAGCTGCGCGCGGTCCTCGGCGGCCTTGGGATCGCGCGCCGGCGACAGTCGCGACGGCGCCTTCAGGAGACCGGCAAGCAGCGCCGCCTCCGACAAGGTGACATCGCGCGCGCTCTTGCCGAAATAACGGCGCGAGGCCGCTTCGACGCCATAGGCGCCCGAGCCGAAATAGACCCGGTTGAGGTACATTTCGAGGATCTGGTCCTTGGTGTGCTTGTGCTCCAGCCACAGCGCCAGCAGCACCTCCTGCACCTTGCGCTCCAGCGTCCGGTCTGGCGTCAGGAACAGGTTCTTGGCCAGTTGCTGCGTCAGCGTCGAACCGCCTTGCGAGAAATGCCCGCCGGCGAGATTGGCGACCATGGCGCGCGACAGGCCGATCGGGTCGACGCCGAAATGCGAATAGAAGCGGCGGTCCTCGATGGCGATGACCGCCTCGGGGATGTAGGGCGACATTTCGTGCAGGCCGACCGCCTCGCCGCCGCTCATGCCGCGATTGGCGAGCAGCTGGCCGTCGGCGGAGACGATCTTGATGTTGGGCGCGCGATCGGGGATCGACCAGGTCGTGGCCGCTGGCATCTTGGCGCCGTAGTAGACGACGACTCCGGCCACCGCGATGCCGCCCCAGATGGCCAGCACGAAGCACCAGTAGACCAGCCGGCCGAGCACGCCGAACAGGCCGCGCCGGCTTCGGTCGCGCCTGGCACGCGACGATTTTGCCTTCGGCGGTTTGCGTTTGGCGGAGGCTTTGCGGTTGCTGGGCACGACGCGATCCTCCTCGCTCACCGAAAGACCGGTCTGGGATCTCGCTTGTGGCGGTCCCTCGAAACTGGGTTCGATGCGGCTGTCTCTGCGGTTCGCCATGCGCTGCGCTTGATATCCCGATGCCTATGGCGTTCGGGTTGCAGAGTAGATGCGGCGGTTTAAAGGCGGGTTAAGTCACCCGCTTCTGCGCAAAAGCCATATCAGGTGGCGAGAGCTCTCCCACCGCAGTGCCTGTCACATCTCACGCCTACATTCGGCGGACTTGTCGAACCACGACCCTCGGCATTTTTTTTTCAGAGAGGCCCCCTGTACTACCCCTACGAAATAACTTCCGGCGCCAAAACATGTACAGGCGCTGTGTATTCCTTCGCGGTAGCCCTCAGGCGATCTGAATAATCATAGATCTCGTCAAGCGTGTCGATCTTCACTTTATTCTCTTTTTCACCATCAAAGAGTCCCAAATATTTTATGGAGCGATTGAACCACAACCGCGCGAGTGGTTTACGATTGTTATTATCGATCAAGATGCCGCAATAGCTTTTCTGATCCCTCATCACTACACGGGCAGGCTTCAAGGTGTCTCGCACGATCGCTCTTATGATCATGAATCCCTCGCGCTCCTCCTCCGTTGTAACGACCTCCTCGGCCTCTTCTCCCTCGACGCCGATCTCGGAAACCTCCGTTTCCGCTAACGCTGTTGACAATCTTGACTGAACAGACTCCCTCACAATTTCACGAAACGCGGCCTTCACCATAGGTGTGAACTGTTCTTTCACTTGGCTCGTAAAGCGACCTTGGTAGAGTCCTCCCGTCACCATCCGAACAAAGTCCTCGGGAGGGTTCTCCATGACGTTCGCGATCTCTTTCTTGATTGCAGACGTGTATTTCAGCCTATGTGCCGACTGAAGAATCCCGTCGATATTGAATTCAGCTTTGGCGAATTTTTTCAGCTCGGTAACGAGTTGCCCCTGCATGTCGGACAAGTCGAAGGTGAGAAACGGTCGATCATCGAGGCGATTGGGCGCAACCAAATCGGTATGGAAATGGAACGTTCGACCGTTTGTGAGAATTGCAAATTTTGCGTTCGTCACTGAAAAGTAGCGATAGAGCTGAGCTAGATGGACCTTTTCAAGCGTCATAGATATAGGTTTGCATTCAATAAGTATCCGGATCTCTCCGTCTAACTTGATTGCATAGTCGACTTTTTCCCCTTTTTTCCCAACAGCATCTGCGCAAAATTCAGGGATTACCTCGTCCGGATTGAAAACATCATAATCGAGGGCAGATAAGAATGGCAGGATAATCGCCGTTTTGAGTGCTTCCTCCGTGAGCATTGCGCTCGAATGGGTTCTGATCCGGTCCGCCAGTACACGCAGTTTTTCTTCAACGCTCATTGTCCCCTCCCAAGTATTCAAGGAGGATCACGCAAAAATAATAAAGACGCAAGATGGCAAACGATCGAACTTCAGGCTGGCAGTCGCCACGGGCTCAGATTTTGCCATGCATTTTTTGAAGCCGAGGCCAGGAACAACTAGGGTGTTCCGGTGGCGCCCCCCCGTGACAGCATGGCGAGGGACCGTTCAGTTCTGCTGGATCGAGATGCCCTTGTCGTCGATCTTGAGCTCCACGCCTTTCGGCTTGGTCTGTTCGCGGTAGACGTAGACGCCGAGCGCGATGACCACGACGACGAGCGCGCCAATGACGAGATAAAGCGTATTCTGTTTCATGGCGCGCTCCTCGGTGCCCGGCCTCAGGCTCGCTTCAGGACCCTGACCAGGATCAGCAGGATGATGGCGCCGATCGTGGCGTGGATGATCGAGGCGAGGATGCCGCCGCCGATGGACAAGCCGATCCGCGGGAACAGCCAGCCCGCGATGAACGCGCCGATGATGCCGACGATGATGTTGCCGATCAGGCCGAAGCCGAAACCGGAGACGATGAGACCGGCGAGCCAGCCGGCGATGGCACCGATGATGATGAAGACGAGCAGGCTTTCGACGCCCATGGCGATTTCCCTCCGAGCAAGAGGCGAGCGCGGAGCGGAAAGCCCCGAATCGGCCTCGATATCAACGGCTTCAGGCTATGCGAAAGCCGCCGCCCTCGCCAGCGGCCTGCTCATTGGTCGCCGTCGTCGCTCCCGGCGGGCCGCCAGCTCATCGGCTCGACCTTCTTCTGCGTATCGCTGTCGATGTAGACCCACCAGCCGCCGTCCCGGTATTGCGCGATGGATTCGTTGAGCACGCCGTCGCCGTCCTTCCAGGTCACGGTGACCTTGGAGCCGTCGGTGGGCGCGGTCGATATGGGCTTCCTATCCGCCATGTCATCCCTCTTTTCGAGCCGACGGAACACGACGGCCGGCATCTGGTCCCGGACGGAACATCGGCGGCAGCGCCGCGACGCCGTCAGCTATGAGCGAAAATATCCTCTTCGTCCCAGCCCATGAGGTCAAGCTTGGCGCGTGTCGGCAGGAAGCGGAAACAGGCGTCGGCCTCTTTCGTGCGATCCTCGCGCGCCAGCCGCGCCGCCAGCACGTCGCGCAGCCGGTGCAGATAGAGCACGTCGGATGCGGCGTATTCGAGTTGTTCGGGCGACAGCGTTTCGGCCGCCCAGTCCGACGATTGCTGCGCCTTGGACAGGCCGACGCCCAGAAGCTCGAAGCAGATGTCTTTGAGACCATGCCGGTCGGTGTAGGTGCGGGTCAGCCGCGAGGCGATCTTGGTGCAGAATACCGGCTCGGGCATCACACCGAACGCATGGTAGAGCACGGCGAGGTCGAAGCGCCCATAGTGGAACAGCTTGGTCACGCTGTGGTTTCCCAAGAGCTTGACGAGGTTCGGCGCTTCCTTTTGGCCCGGCGCGATCTGGATCACGTCGGCGCTGCCGTCGCCGGGTGAAATCTGCACCACGCACAACCGGTCGCGATGCGGGTTCAGGCCCAGCGTTTCCGTATCGATGGCAACCGCCCCGACATTGTAGCGGGACAGGTCGGGCAGATCGTTTTTGTGGAAACGGATATCGCTCATCGTCTTCTCCGGGGTCGCGCTTTCGGCATCGCGCGTCCATCGAGCGGACGCGCGCGCTCCAGCACGTTGCGCTGGCAACCCGTCCTTGCCGTGATCGGTGGAAAAATCAACATAAACTTGATTTTCCCGCCTTTCGTGAGTTCCCGGCTCAGCGCGTCAGCGCGTCCAGAATGCGTGCCCAGGAGCGCTGGCCCTTGTGGAACGAACTCAACTCATACTTTTCGTTGGGCGAGTGGATGCGGTCGTCGTCGAGGCCGAAACCGACCAGCAGCGATTCCATGCCGAGATAGGTCTGGAAATCGCCGACCACGGGGATCGAGCCGCCGCTGCCGATCGTCACCGCCGGCTTCGGCCATTCGTCCGACAGCGCCGTCTTGGCCTTGGCCAGGAACGGCGAGTCGTAGGAAAGCTGGATCGCCGGCGAGCCACCATGCGGGTGGAACTCCACCGAACAGTCGGCCGGAATGCGCTCCCTGACGAATTGCTGGAAGGCGGCGCGGATCTTCTTGGGATCCTGCTTGTGGACGAGGCGGAAAGATACTTTCGCCGAGGCCTGCGCCGCAATCACTGTTTTGAAGCCCTTGCCGGTATAGCCGCCGGTGATGCCGTTGAACTCGGCCGTCGGCCGTGCCCAGGTGAGTTCCAGCAGCGAGCGGCCCTTTTCGCCCGACGGAATCGACAGGCCGACGGGGCCAAGGAACGTCTCGGCCGTTTCGCCCAGCGTTTCCCATGATTTCAGGATCTGCGACGGCGTTTCCTCGACGCCGTCATAGAAGCCCGGGATGGTGATATGGCCGTCCTTGTCGTGAATGTCGGCCAGCACCTTTGCCAGGATGCGGATCGGGTTGGCAGCGGCGCCGCCATAGAGACCCGAATGCAGGTCGCGGTCGGCGGCCTTCACGATGATCTCCTCGCCAACCAGCCCGCGCAGCCCCACGCAGATCGACGGCGTGTCGCGGTCCCACATGCTGGTATCGCAGACCAGCGCGAAATCGGCCTTGAGTTCATCGGCATTGGCTTCGAGGAAGGGCTTCAGCGACGGCGAGCCCGACTCCTCCTCGCCCTCGAACAGGATGGTGATGCGGCACGGCAGATTGCCATGCACCTGCTTCCAGGCCCGGCAAGCCTCGACGAAGGTCATCAACTGACCCTTGTCGTCGGCCGAGCCGCGCCCGGTGATCACCTTGTGGCCGGGCTCGATCTCCTTGACCGCCGGCGCGAACGGGTCGTTTTCCCAAAGCTCGATCGGATCGACCGGCTGTACGTCATAGTGGCCATAGAACAGCACATGCGGTGAACCGGCCGGCCCATCATGATGCGCAACCACCATCGGGTGGCCGGGCGTGTCGCGGACGCTGGCGTCGAAGCCGATCACCTTGAGTTCTTCCACCAGCCATTCGGCCGCCTTGCGGCAATCGGCGGCATAGGCCGGATCGGTGGAGATCGACCTGATCCGGAGCAGGCCGAACAGGCGCTCCAGGCTCTGGTCGAGATTCTTGTCGAGACGGTCGAGAACGGGGGAAATTGACATTGATGAGCCTTTCGATTCAGTGCCGGAACCCTAAAGGCAGAGCGGACAAACGAAAAGCCCGGGACCATTTGACCACGGGCTCCAAGCGCGTATTCGAACAAAAAAGACCGCCGTGGTGGAGGGGGAACCACGGCGGCCCTTCTACTCGAAACGATGCGGCAGCCCGGAGAGGGGGGATAGGCTGCCGCAGGTGTCCGGGATAGGCGGGGGACGGGCCTTGCTCCGGACGTCGGCGAAAATTGCCGATGCCATTTATCTGTGTCCTCGAACGTGGCGATTCAAGGGCACGAATATTACACTTTTGTAACATGGCCGTGAGCGGCCGTTGGACGGACGGAGCCAGGCAGTCCCGCGGACGAAAATAATGCCGATTTCACCTCTTTCCAACCAACCTGTCGCCTGCCTGTCAGGGTGTTGCTGGAAGCGCTGCCTTTGGCATGGACCAAGCCGCCGCGCCGCGCTATCCCTGCCGGCATGAAAAAAGGCGATCATCTCTTTCTTGTCGACGGCTCCGGCTACATCTTCCGTGCCTATCATGCGCTGCCGCCGCTGACCCGCAAGTCCGACGGCCTGCCGGTCGGCGCCGTGTCCGGCTTCTGCAACATGCTTTGGAAGCTGATGCAGGATGCCCGCAACACCGATGTCGGCATCGTGCCGACGCATTTCGCCGTCATTTTCGACTATTCGTCGAAGACGTTCCGCAACGACCTCTATCCCGAATACAAGGCCAACCGTTCGGCGCCGCCGGAAGACCTGATCCCGCAATTCGGCCTCATCCGCCAGGCGACCAGGGCGTTCAACCTGCCCTGCCTCGAGATGGAAGGGTTCGAGGCCGACGACCTCATCGCCACCTATTGCCGTCTGGCCTGCGAGGCCGGCGGCGACACCACCATCATCTCCTCCGACAAGGACCTGATGCAGTTGGTCGGCCCGACGGTGAGCATGTACGATCCGATGAAGGATCGCCAGATCGGCATTCCCGAGGTCATCGAGAAATGGGGCGTGCCGCCGGAGAAGATGATCGACCTGCAGGCATTGACCGGCGATTCCGTCGACAATGTTCCCGGCGTGCCGGGTATCGGGCCGAAGACCGCGGCGCAACTGCTCGAACAGTTCGGCGACCTCGACGGACTGCTTGAGCGCGCCGGCGAGATCAAGCAGGAGAAACGACGCGAATCCATCATCGCCAATGCCGACAAGGCGCGCATCTCGCGCCAGCTGGTGACGTTGAAGAACGATGTGCCGGTGGCCGAGGGGCTGGACGAGTTCGTCCTGCACGCGCCGGACGGGCCGAAGCTGATCGGCTTCCTCAAGACCATGGAATTCTCTTCGCTGACCCGCCGCGTGGCGGAAACGACGGGAACCGAGGCAAGCGACGTCCAGGCGATCGCTGTGACGGTCGAACGCGCCGACTCCGCGCATGGGCCGGATGTCGGCGCCGGCGCGCTGGTCGCGCCCAGCGCCGAGGCGAAGCAGGACGGCGAGACGGCCCTGGCCGCAGCCGGCGGCACCAAGGAGGGCAACACCCCCTCGCTTCTGTCGGCGCTTCGCCTGGAGGCCGCCACCGCCCGCAAGATCGACATTTCGGCCTATCAGTGCATCCGCGACGTCGCCAACCTGAAGGCCTGGGTCGCCGAGGCGCTGGAGACCGGCATCGTCGCCTTCGATGCCCGCGCGACGTCGCCCGATCCGATGCAGGCCGAACTGATCGGCTTGTCGCTGGCGACGGCGCCAGGTCGCGCCGCCTATGTGCCGTTCGCCCACAGGAGCGGAAATGGCGACCTGCTCGGCGGTGGTCCGATCGACAACCAGATCCCGCTGCGCGAGGCGCTGGCCGTGCTGAAACCGCTGCTCGAGGACAAGTCTGTCCTCAAGATCGCGCAGAACCTGAAATACGATCTCGTCATCATGAGCCGCTACGGTATCGACGTAGGCCCCTTCGACGACACCATGCTGATCTCCTACGTGCTCGATGCCGGCACCTCGCATGGCCACGGCATGGACGCGCTTGCCGAGAAATGGCTGGGCCATAGTCCGCTTCAGCTCAAGGACGTGACCGGCTCCGGGAAAAATTCCGTCGGCTTCGACCAGGTCGACGTCGACAAGGCGACCGCCCACGCGGCCGAGGACGCCGATGTGACGCTCAGGCTCTGGCTGGTGCTGAAGCCGCGGCTCGCCGCCAAGGGCCTGGTGTCGGTCTATGAGCGGCTGGAACGGCCGCTGGTGCCGGTGCTGGCGCGCATGGAACAGCGCGGCATCTCGGTCGACCGGCAGATCCTGTCGCGGCTGTCGGGCGAACTGGCCCAGGGCGCAGCCCGGCTCGAGGAAGAAATCTACCAGCTCGTCGGCGAGCGCATCAACATCGGCTCGCCCAAGCAGCTCGGCGATATCCTGTTCGGCCGCATGGGTCTGCCCGGCGGCTCCAAGACCAAGACCGGCCAATGGTCGACCTCGGCGCAGCTTCTGGAAGACCTCGCCGCCGAAGGCCACGAACTGCCGCGCAAGATCGTCGACTGGCGCCAGCTGACCAAGCTGAAATCGACCTACACCGATGCGCTGCCCGGCTTCGTCAACCCGGACACCAAGCGGGTCCACACCTCTTACGCGCTCGCCGCGACGACGACGGGGCGCCTGTCATCCTCCGACCCGAACCTGCAGAACATCCCGGTGCGCACCGCCGAAGGCCGCAGGATCAGAACGGCCTTCATCGCCGACAAGGGCAACCGCCTGGTTTCGGCCGACTACAGCCAGATCGAATTGCGCGTGCTCGCCCATGTCGCCGAGATCCCGCAATTGCGGCAGGCCTTCGCCGACGGCGCCGACATCCACGCCATCACCGCCTCGGAAATGTTCAACGTGCCCGTGGAAGGCATGCCTTCGGAAGTGCGCCGCCGCGCCAAGGCGATCAACTTCGGCATCATCTACGGCATCTCGGCTTTCGGCCTTGCCAACCAGCTGTCGATCCCGCGCGAGGAAGCCAGCAACTACATCAAGAAATATTTCGAGCGCTTCCCCGGCATCCGCGACTATATCGAAGAGACCAAGGCCTATGCCCGCGAGCACGGTTTCGTCGAAACCATCTTCGGCCGCCGCATCCACTACCCCGAGATCCGGTCTTCCAATCCCTCGATCCG
The DNA here is from genome assembly GCF_006442495.1 of Mesorhizobium sp. B2-1-3. Lineage (NCBI taxonomy): Bacteria > Pseudomonadati > Pseudomonadota > Alphaproteobacteria > Hyphomicrobiales > Phyllobacteriaceae > Mesorhizobium > Mesorhizobium sp. B2-1-3. The sequence goes on along the minus strand of NZ_VFWL01000020.1, from coordinate 81,461 downwards.
CGCCTTCAACGAGCGCGCCTCGATCAACGCGCGCCTGCAAGGCACCGCCGCCGACATCATCCGCCGCGCCATGGTGCGCATGGACGAGGCGCTGGAGAAGGCCAGGCTTTCGGCCCGCATGCTCTTGCAGGTGCATGACGAGCTGATCTTCGAGACGATCGAGGCGGAAGTGGAGGCGACGATCCCCGTCGTGCGCCATGTCATGGAGAACGCGGCCATGCCGGCCGTGTCGATGTCGGTGCCGCTGCATGTGGACGCTCGAGCGGCGAACAATTGGGACGAGGCGCACTAGTCTAGCGCCAGGCCGGCATCACCTGAATATCGACACACCTTAGATTAGGCAGCTTGCGCCCGGCACTTGGCACATGTCCCGCGGAACTCGATCACCGCCTTCTTGGCGGCAAAGCCGGTGGAGCGCACCCATTCGTCCAGCCGGTGACCGACATCATGGTCGGACATTTCGCTCACCTGGCCACATGTGTCGCAGATGGCGAAAGCGGTCATGGAATGGCTGTGATCGTGCGGTTCGACGCAGGCGACGAAGGAATTGAGGCTTTCCAGCCGATGCACGAAGCCGGACTTCACCAGCGTGTCGAGCGCGCGGTAGACCTGCAGGGGCGCGCGGAAACCCCGCTCGCGGAGCTGGTCAAGCAAGGTGTAGGCGCTGAGCGGCCCGCTGGCGGCCTCGAGTTTCTCGAGCACGCACAGCTGGTTCTTCGTCAGCACATCCCTTGCCGCCATGATCCTGTTTCCGACCTGCCTTGTGTCACATACAAACGGCCCGTCCCATTCAGATAGCGACGAACCGCTGTCTTTGCTACTCCTCTGTTGAAACGCGCTAGCGCGGCATTCCGCAAACGACAACGGCGGGAGGGCTCCCACCGTTGTCGTTTGCCGGCTCCGATGCCTACTTCCTCGGCGGGCCGTTGCGCTCGGCCGAGGCTGCCCACAGATTGATGTCGGACTCGCGCGCATAATTGTCGATCTCGGCAAGCTCGGCGTCGCTGAAGTCGGGCGCCTCCAGCGCGCCGACACAGTCCTCCACCTGCTCCGGCCGGCTGGCGCCGATCAGCGCCGATGTCACCTTGCCCTTGCGCAGCACCCACGCCAGCGCCATCTGCGCCAGCGTCTGGCCACGGCGGCCCGCGATCGCGTTCAACGCCTGTATGTTGGCGATGGTGTTGTCGTTGATGAAGGCCGGCCGCAGCGACTTGCCCTGGGAGGCACGGCTGCCCTCGGGGATGCCGCCGAGATATTTGTCGGTCAGCATGCCCTGTGCCAGCGGCGAGAACACGATCGAGCCGACGCCCAGCCCATCAAGCGTATCGAGCAGGCCATCGTCCTCGACCCAGCGGTTCAGCATCGAATAACTCGGCTGATGGATTACGCAAGGCGTGCCGAGCCGCTTCAGTATATCGGCCGCCTCGCGCGTGCGCTGCGAATTGTAGGATGAGATGCCGACATAGAGCGCCTTGCCCGCGCGCACCGCATGGTCGAGCGCGCCCATCGTCTCCTCCAGCGGCGTATCCGGATCGAAGCGGTGCGAATAGAAGATGTCGACATAGTCGAGCCCCATCCGCTTCAGGCTCTGGTCGAGGCTGGCCAGCAAATATTTGCGTCCGCCCCATTGGCCGTAGGGCCCCGCCCACATCTCGTAGCCGGCCTTGGTCGAGATGATGAGTTCGTCGCGGTAGGCGGCGAAGTCGGTGCGCAGTATCTCACCGAAGGCAATCTCGGCCGAGCCGGGCGGCGGCCCGTAATTGTTGGCGAGGTCGAAATGCGTGATGCCGAGGTCGAAGGCCTTGCGCGCGATCGCCTGCTTGGTCCTGTGCGGCGTGTCGTTGCCGAAATTGTGCCACAGCCCCAGCGAGATCGCCGGCAGCTTCAGGCCGGACCGCCCGCAGCGGTTATGGACCATTTTTTCATAGCGGTTTTCGGCGGCGACATAGGGCATGGGGAAAATCCTCGAAGCTGGATGGACTGGGCACTGTCATCGCGAACGCGACGCGCAGGCCCTGCGCCCCAACCCTTACCCTCTCCCCGCGAAAACGGGGAGAGGGTTCATCAAAATTATCGATAATCCGCGATCTAGCTCTTCTTCGCCATCAGCGCCTTGGCTTCCTTGATGCCGAGCGCGGCTGGACGTTCGCAGGTGGTCTGCATGGCGACGAACTTGCCGGTTTCGCCCGAGCGCAGGATTCCCGTCATGACGTCGACGGCGTGCAGCGCCAGCTCCATCGAGCAGCGGTGCGGCCTGCCCTCGGAGATCGCAATCGCCATGTCGGCGAGGCCGGCGGTGCGATAATTGGCCATCATGCCCTGCGAATGCATCTCGTTGGGCACGCCGAACGGATGCTGCCATCTCGGCAGCTTCTTGACCGGCTTGGCCGCTTCGGTGAAGCGCACGTCGCCGCCGAAGAAGTTCGGATCCGGCACGAACACGCTCCCCATCTCGCCATAGAGCTCCATCGGCGCATGGCCGTGGCTCCAGACGTCCCAGCTGGTGTTGAGCGTGATCACGGCTCCGTTCTCGAACTCCAGCAGGCCGTGGATGGTGGTCGGCGTGTTGACCGGGATCCTTTCGCCCGCGCGCGGCTTCGAACTGATCGTGCGTTCCTTGGCCGGGGTTGTGGCGAAGGCCGCCACCTGCTTCACCGGTCCGATCAGCTGGATCAGATTGGTGATGTAATACGGCCCGATGTCGAGCACGGGGCCGGCGCCCGGCTGGAAGAAGAAGTCCGGATTGGGGTGCCAGTGCTCCATGCCGTGCCCCATGACATGGCAAGTGCCGCTGGTGATCCTGCCGAGCTTGCCGGTATCGATCAGGTTGCGCACCAACTGATGCGCGCCGCCGAAGAAGGTGTCGGGTGCCGAGCCGATGCGAAGTCCCTTCTTCTCCGCCCGCTTCTTCAAGTCGAGCCCCTCCTTGACCGAAAGCACGAAGGGCTTTTCCGAATAGACATGCTTGCCCGCGTCGAGCACCTGTTTCGACACTTCGTAGTGCACGGCCGGAATGGTCAGGTTGACGATGATGTCGATGTCGTCGGCCTTGAGCAGGTCCTCGACCGTCTCGGCGCGCAGCTTGAACTCCTTCGCCCGCGCTTTCGCGGCGTCCATGTTGATATCGGCGCAAGCCCGCATCTTGATGCCGCGAAACAGCGGCGCCAGCGAGAAATATGCCTTCGAGATGTTGCCGCAGCCGATGACGCCGACGCCAAGTTTGTTTGCCATGATGCTTGTTCCTAATAGGCCGTTACGGTTGCGATCGAACGGCGGGCGAAGCGCTCGATGTCATTGGGATTGTCCTGTTCCATGATGAAATATTTGGCCGCGCTCTTGGCCCGCAGCGCCTCGATCAGGCCGGCCCAGTCGATCGTGCCGTGGCCGACATCCGACCAGCCGTCCTCGTCCAGCCCCTCGCCCGGCCTTGCCATGTCCTTGACGTGAACGGCAACGATGCGCTTGCCGTGCCTTTCGATCCAGGGCAGCGGATCGGCGCCGCCGCGCACCACCCAGGCGACATCCATCTCCCAGCCGATGTCGGGCGCTGAAGCCAGGATGTGATCCTGTGGCAGCGAGCCGTCGGCGAGTTTTTTGAACTCGAAATCATGATTGTGCCAGGCAAAGCCGTAGCCGCCCTTCTTCGCCGTCTCGCCGACCTTGGCCAGGCGCTCGCCGAAGCCGCGCCAGCCGGCAGCGTCCGAAGGCCTGGACTCAGGCATGAGAAAGGGGCAGATCAAAAGCTTGATGCCGAGCGCTTCAGCTATCCTGCGCACGCCGTCGAAATCCTTCTCCAGCGCATCGATGGAGAAATGCCCGGTCGGCATGGCAAGGCCGTTTTTGTCGAGTTGAGCGCGGAAGGCCTTGGGATCGTCATAGACGCCGCCGAAGCCTTCAACCTCTGTGTAGCCGAGCTTGCCGAGCATCTCGAGCACGCCTTCCCAGGGCTGGAAATTGCGCGCGCTGTAAAGTTGGAATGACCAGTTCATCGTCTTTGTCCGTTCTGCTTGGGGGATGGTTATCGGGCTTTAGATGCGGCTGCCGGTTTGGGCATCGAAGAGCGAGGCGCGCATCGGGTCGAAGCCCACCGTCACCGCCTCATCGTTCTTGGGCGTCCGTTCCGAGGTGACCCGGACGCTGAAATTCTGCTTTGCAAGCTTCAGCCACACCAGCGTGTCGGACCCCATCGGTTCGACCACCTCGACATTGGCCGCCGTCGAGAATGGCCAGCCCGTGCCGCTGTTCAGGCTGACATGCTCGGGCCTGATGCCGAACACGGCAGGGCCGGCTTCCGGTTGCTTGTCGAAATGATAGGTGCCGAGTGGAACCTTGAGATTGTCGGCCACGAAAAACCAGTTGCCAGCGTCTTTCTCGAGCCTGCCGTCAATGAAGTTCATCGCCGGCGAACCGAGGAAGCCGGCGACGAAGCGGTTGACCGGTTTGTTATAGATGGTCTGCGGCGCGTCGAGTTGTTGGATGACGCCGCCGCGCATGACCGCGATACGGTCGGCCAGCGTCATCGCCTCGATCTGGTCATGCGTGACGTAGATCATGGTGTTCTGCAATTTGCGGTGCAAAAGCTTGATCTCGACGCGCAGTTCGGAGCGCAGCTTGGCGTCCAGGTTCGACAGCGGCTCGTCGAACAGGAACACGTCGACGTCGCGCACCAGCGCGCGCCCGATCGCCACGCGTTGGCGCTGGCCGCCGGAGAGCGCTGCGGGCTTGCGCTGCAACAGCGGCTCGATCTGCAGGATCTCGGCGGCGCGCGCTATGCGCTTCGCGATCTCGTCCTTGGGCACGCCAGCGACGCGCAGCCCGAAGGATAAGTTCTTCTCCACCGTCATCTGCGGATAGAGTGCGTAGGACTGGAACACCATGCCGATGCCGCGGTCCTTGGGCTCTTCCCAGGTGACGTTCTTGCCCTTGATGAAGATGCGGCCGTCCGAAATGTCGAGCAGTCCGGCGATGCAGTTGAGCAAGGTCGACTTGCCGCAACCCGAGGGTCCGAGCAGCACTATGAACTCGCCCTCGGCGACGTCGAGGTTGAGCGTCTGCAGCACCGAGACCAAGCCGAAGTTCAGCGACAGGTCCTGGATCGAAACGCTGGTGCCGTTTGCCGCCATCGACATCACCCTTTCACCGCGCCGGCGGCAATGCCGCGCACGAACAATTTGCCGGAAATGAAGTAGACGACCAGCGGCACCAGCCCGGTCAGGATGGTGGCGGCCATGTTGACATTGTATTCCTTCACCCCCTGCACCGAGTTGACGATGTTGTTGAGCTGCACCGTCATCGGATAGGTGTCGGGGCGCGTATAGACGACGCCGAACAGGAAGTCGTTCCAGATGCCGGTCACCTGCAGGATGACGGCGACGACGAAGATCGGCAGCGACATCGGCAACATGATGCGCAGATAAATGCCCCAGAAGCCGGCGCCGTCGACGCGCGCAGCCCTGAACAGTTCCTCCGGCATGGAGGTGAAATAGTTGCGGAACAAGAGCGTCAGGATTGGCATGCCGAAAATGGAATGCACGATCACCAGGCCGCTCAGGCTGCCATAGAGGCCGATCTCGCGCAGGATGATGACGATCGGATAGATCATCACCTGATAGGGGATAAAGGCCCCGACGATCAGGATGACGAAGAACGTGTCGGCGCCCTTGAAGCGCCAATTGGCCAGCGCGTAGCCGTTCACCGAGGCGATTGCGATCGACAGGATCACCGAGGGGACGGTGATGCGCACCGAGTTCCAGAAGCCGCGAGAGAGACCGTCGCAGTTGAGACCGGTGCAGGCCTGCGACCATGCCTTGACCCACGGCTCGAACGTGATCTCGACCGGCGGCGAGAAGATGTTGCCGAGACGAATTTCCGGCATGCCCTTGAGCGAGGTGACAACCATCACATAGAGCGGCAGCAGGTAATAGAGCGCCACCACGATGAGCGTGCCGTACAGGAAGATGTTGCGGCGCGACAACATGTGCCGGGGCTTCGGTCCGCTCGGTCCCGAGGCATCGGCGCGGATGGCGGCTTGGGATGCGGCCAGGGAGACGGCATGATCAGACACGCTTGCGGCCTCCGAATTCGAGATAGGCCCACGGCACGATGACGATCATCACCGACAGGAGCATCATGGTCGAGGCGGCAAAACCCTGGCCGAGGTTCTGGGCGAAGAACATGTAGTCGTAGACATATTTGGCTGGCACTTCAGAGGAAATGCCGGGACCGCCGCTGGTCTGCGCTACGACGAGGTCGTAGACTTTGACGATGCCCGACGCGATGATCACCAGCGTGGTTATGAAGACCGGCCGCATCATCGGGATGATGATGAAGAGATAGGTCTTCCAGGTGGAGATGCCGTCCACCCGCGCGGCCTTCCAGATGTCCTCGTCGATGCCGCGCAGGCCGGCCAGCATCAGGCACATGATCAGCCCGGTGCCTTGCCACAGCGCGGCGATCAATATGCCGTAGATGACGATGCTCGAATTGTAGAGCGGATCGAAATTGAAGCTTGTCCAGCCGAGGTCGCGAACCACTCCTTGAACGCCGAAATCGGGATTGAGCAGCCATTGCCAGACGAGGCCGGTGACGATGAAGGAAAGCGCGAAGGGATAGAGAAAGATGGTGCGGAACGTGTCCTCGAAACGGATCTTCTGGTCGAGCAGGGCGGCGAGCAGGAAGCCGATTACCAGCGAGAAGACGAGCGACAGCACGCCGTAGATCAAGAGATTCTCGATCGAGACGAGCCAGCGCGGCGTCGCCCACAGCCGGTAGTACTGGTCGAGCCCGACGAAATGCAGCCGCGGCAGAAGCTTCGAATTGGTGAAGGAATAAAGCACCGTCCAGGCTGTGCCGCCGACGAACACCACCAGCGCGGTGAGGATCATCGGGATCGAGGCGACCTTCGCATTGAGGTTGCGGAAGAGTTGGCTCGGGCGTTCGCTCTTGCTCATCGGTGCAGCCATGCTGGATCGGGTAAGGGCGACAAGGTCGGCACGCCTCGCTCCCGGCCCTGAGGTGGCCGGGAGCGAGGCGGCTTGTCGGCGGTCAATCGGCCGAGGCGATGATGTCGGCGAAGCGCTTTTGCGCTTCTTCGAGCGTCATGTCGGGCTTGGCGAAGAACTCCGAGAACAGGTCCTCCTTCTGCTTCTGGCTGTCCTGCGAGAGCAGTTGGTCCGTCCAGGGAATGACGGCGCCCTTGGCCAGGATGTCGAGCCCCTTCTTCATGCAATCGTTGGCAGCGTTGAGGTCGACGTCGCCGCGCACCGGCAGCGAGCCTTTCTTGAGATTGAAGGCGACCTGGGTCTTGGGATCGAGCAAGGTCTCGGCCAGCACTTCCTGCGCCTTGGACTTGTCGGCGTCCTTGAGCAGCGGGAAGTAGAAGGCGTCGCCGCCGGTGGCGATGACCTCGTTCAGGCCAAGCCCGGGAAGGCAGGTATAATCCTTGCCGGCTGTCTTGCCGGCGACCTGGAATTCGCCTTGCGCCCAGTCGCCCATGATCTGGCCGCCGGCCTTGCCGGTGATGACCATGTTGGTCGCCTGGTTCCAGTCCTGCACATTGGTGTTCTTGGCCATCTTGCGCGCATCGTCGGCGGCCTTGAAGACCTTGGCGACTTCAGGACCGGCGGCGAACGTCGCATCCTTGTCCTTGTAGACCTTGAGGAAGGTGTCCGTGCCGCCCACTGCGGCGAGCAGCACGTCGAATGCGCCCGATGCCTGCCAGGCCTGCCCGCCGACCGCGAGCGGGACGATTCCGGCCTTTTCCAGCGCCGGGGCGGCGGCGACATATTCGTTCCAGTTCTTCGGCACCGGCACGCCCGCCTTCTCGAAGGCCGCGTTCGACAGCCACAGCCACTGCCAGGAGTGAATGTTGACCGGCACGCAATAGATCTTGCCGTCGATGGTGCAACCGTCGAGCAGGCTCTTCGGCCGCACGACCTCGGTCCACTTGCCCTTGGTGGCGACATCGGTGAGATCGCGCATCAGGCCTGCCTGCACCAGCTCTTCCGCTTGCCGGCCGTGGTTGAACTGGGTGGCGCCCATCGGGTCGCCGCCGGTGATGCGGCTGATCATGATCGGCCGCGCCGTGCCGCCGGACCCGGCGATGGCGCCGTCGACCCAGTGGTTGCCGGTTGCGTCGAAGGCTTTGGCGAGTTCGGCGACCGCCGCCGCCTCGCCGCCGGATGTCCACCAATGGGTGACTTCCAGATCGGTTGCGGCCGCCGGCCCGGCAAAATTCAACGCCACCGTCGCCGCAAGCGCGGCGGTCAGGAATTTGTATCGCATTTCGGTTTCCTCCCAGAATCTGAAACGTTACAGATTTTCGATACGGCAATTGCAGGATATGCGCAACCCTTCCCTTGAAAGTCAGTTCGATATTTTTCGAGGCGCGAACAAAATCCTTTCGGGATGGAGCCCGTTGTGCAGCGCAATACGCAAAATCCCACATGGCAAGACAGAAAGCTCGCAAGAAGCTTGCTCCCAATGCCTTTCCTGCTGATTCCCAACGCTTTTCGGCGGCGAGCCCATGCGGACTTTCGACCTCGGCCACAGCCTGGTCGAACACCGGTCGTGACAATCTGTAACGTTTCAGTATAGGTTTGTTCAGCTAAGGAGACGCGCCATGGGAGCGACGGCGGCGATTGCCGGCCTGGCCCGCGGCTGCTAAGCGCCTGACGGGGCGGGATGAATGGACAGACGGCGCACGGACAGCGATGACGAGACGTCGGCCAGGGAGCGGCCGACGCTGAAGACGCTTGCCTTCATGACCGGGCTCGGCGTCACCACCGTGTCGCGGGCGCTGAAGGACGCGCCGGAGATCGGCGCCGAGACCAGGCGCCGCGTCCAGCTCGTGGCCAAGCAGATCGGTTACCGGCCGAACCGCGCCGGCGTGCGCCTGCGAACCGGCAAGACCAACGTCATCAGCCTCGTGCTCAACACCGAGCACGAGATCATGAGCTTTGTCTCGGACATCATCTACGGCGTCACCGAAGTCATCGCCGATACGCCCTACCATCTGATCGTCACGCCCTACTCGCGCTCGCAGGATCCGCTGGATCCGGTGCGTTATCTCGTCGAGACCGGCTCCGCCGATGGCGTCATCATTTCGCGCACGCAGCCCAACGATCCAAGGGCCCGCTACATGCTGGAGCGCGGCATACCTTTTGCAACGCACGGCCGCACCGATATGGGGCTCGTGCACCCCTATCATGATTTCGACAATTACGCCTTCGCGGCCGAGGCGGTGCGCCATCTGGCCGGCCTGGGCCGGCGTCGGCTGGCTCTGGTGACGCCGCCGGTCGGCCTGACCTATCACGGCCACACCGTGAACGGCTTTGCCGACGCGCTGAGCGAAGTCGGCGCCTCGGAGGTGCCGTTCAACACCGTTTCGATCGACCACATCGAGCAGATCAGGATGAGGACCGCGCAGCTGATGCGCCGCGACATCAGGCCGGACGGCATCGTCAGCAGCGCCGCGGCCGCCACGCTTGCCATTGTTGCCGGCGTCGAGGACGCCGGGTTGAAACTCGGCCGCGACATCGACGTGGTGTCGAAGCAGTCGTCGGAACTGCTGCATCTGTTCCGCCGGGAACTGCTGATCGTCAACGAGAACTTCCGGCTGGCCGGCTCCGAGCTCGCCCGCGCCGTGCTCGGCTGGATCGGCGGCGCGGCGCCCGGCTCGCTGCAGTCGCTCAGCGCGCCGGGCGAAGTTGTGGCCTATCGCGGCTGATTGAAGCCCCGCCGCCAGAGCAATTCCCGCGTAGCTTTCCTAAGGCATTGCCCAAAAAACAAAGAGATAGAGCGGTACGCCGTTCCGCGAAACGCTGAACCGCTAGCCGGCCGCGCCGCTGCCCCAGGGTCCATGGAAGGCGCCCTTGTCATCGATACGCTCGAAGCCATGCGCACCGAAGAAATCACGCTGTGCCTGGACCAGGTTCGAGGTCCCGCGGCCCTGGCGATAGCTGTCGAAATAGGCAAGGGCGGAAGACAGCGCCGGCACCGGCGATCCGGCTTCGGAAGCCCTGGCCACGACGCGCCGCAGTGACGGATGCGCCTCCTGCATCATGGTGATGAAGGCCGGCGCCATCAGGAGATTGGTCGAAGCGCCGCCGCGGCCGAAGGCTTCGGCCATGGTGTCGAGCATCTGCGATCGGATGATGCAGCCGGCACGCCAGATCTTGGCGATGGTCGGCATCGGCAGGTTCCAGTTGAACGCCTTCGAAGCGCCGCTCATCACCGCGAAGCCTTGCGCGTAGGCTGATATCTTGCCGGCGAACAGCGCCAGTTCCAGATCCTTGAGCAGGTCTGCCTTGTCGCCCGAAATCCTGGTGACGCCGATGTTGCCATAGGCTTTTTCCGCCGCAAGCCGCTCGTCCTTGATCGACGACAGGACGCGTGCCGCCACCGCCGCCTCGATGGCGGTCGCCGGAATGCCGAGTTGCTGTGCCTCGATGACCGACCATTTGCCGGTGCCCTTCTGGCCGGCGCGGTCGAGGATGATGTCGACCACCGGCTTGCCGGTCTTGGGATCATCTGACGCCAGCACCTTGGCGGTGATCTCGATCAGGTAGGAGTTGAGCCGGCCCTTGTTCCAGCCGGCGAATACGGCGCCGATCTCCTTCGGCCCCATGCCCAGGCCGTCGCGCAGGATGCCGTAGATCTCGCCGATCATCTGCATGTCGGCATATTCGATGCCGTTGTGAATGGTCTTGACGAAATGGCCGGCGCCGTCGGTGCCGAGCCAGGCCGCGCATGGCTCGTCCTTGAACTTGGCGGAGATTGCCGTCAGCACCTTCTCGACGCGCTTCCAGGACTCTTCGGTGCCGCCGACCATGATCGACGGCCCGTGGCGCGCACCCTCCTCGCCGCCGGACACGCCCATGCCGATGAAGGTGAGGCCGGAGCCCGCCAGCTCGGAAAAGCGCCGCATCGTGTCGCGAAAATTGGCGTTGCCGGCATCGATGACGATGTCGTCATGGGACAGCACGCCGCGCAATGCGGCGATCTGTTCATCGACCGGCTTGCCGGCCAGCACCATGATGATGATCGGACGCGGCGGCCGGATCGCGGCGGCGAGTTCTTCCAGGCTGTAGCAGGGGACAACCATATCCCTGAGCGCGCCGGCATTCTCGACAAAGGCATCCGTACGCGCCTTGGTGCGATTGAACACAGCGATGCGGTGCCCGTGCTCGGCGATGTTGAGCGCCAGGTTGGAGCCCATCGTGCCAAGGCCGATCAGGCCAATTTCGGCTTTTTCCATGTTTCTTCCCTGCTTTCGGATCTTGTTTGTTCGAGCCCGCGATTGCCCGGGTTTTTGCCAAGATGCATCCTGCCAGGATGATTGACGGGCCTTCAGGCTCGCGTCAACCGCCTCGCCGAATTGTGTTGGAGAGCCATCACGGCCTGATGTCTACCGGCGCCTCGATCTTCACCATCTCGAAATCGGAGACCAGTATGTCGATGCGCGCCATCCACCGGCCAGGGACCGGGATGACGAGATCGTCGACACGCCAGCTGCCGTCGCCGGGCTTTGTCGCGGCCCGCTTCAGCGGCTCGATGCCGGAGTCCGGCTTCGACAGCACCAGCGTCACCTCCTTGGCGTCGAGCGGCCCGAAATCGCCGGTCATGATGATCATCGAGGCGGCGACCGGCCCGGCATGGCCGGGCGTGATGCTGAGGTCGGCCATCGCCTTCAGCGCGTGGATATGAACCGACACCGGCTGCGCCGCGGCAATCGCCAGCGCCCGCGGCGGCGGCGTGAAGCGCCAGCCGGCGGCAACACCGAAGATGGCGAGCACGATCAGTATTTCGACGCCGATCGAACGGGTGAGCCTGCGCCGCACTTCCGTCGCCCCCGCCTCGGCCATTGCCGTCAATCTCCAGCGGTTGACGGCGGCGAGCGTGAACAGGAAGACCAGCAGCGCAAGCTTGACCAGCAGCAGCCGGCCATAGGCGGTGTTGACCAGCGCTGCGGGTGTTTGCACCTGGATGACGGCCAGCACCACGCCCGCGGCGGCGAGCAAGGCCACCACCGGCATGATAGCGGCGGAGAACCGGCGAAGGAACGTGACCGCTTCGGCATCCTGCCGTTTCAGCGCGAGTCCGAGCGGCGCCAGCGCACCGGCCCAGAAGGCAATGCCGGCGCCGTGCAGGAACACCATCGGCCGCGTCAGCCATTGTGGCTCGGCGGCACTCGCGTGGCCGCTGGCGGCGAGCGCGAGGCCCGTTCCGGCCAGGCCGGCGAGCGCGAGGGGCCTGGCGGCCGCGCGCGGTCCGGCCAGCGACAAAAGGCCGAGCCCCAGCGCGATCAACGCGATCAACACCGTCCAGCCGAAGCTGGTGCCGAGACCGGCGGTCCAGATGGCCGGCTGCGCCATATGCGAGAGCGGTGCGCCGAGCGCATCCAGCCCTTGAAAGCCAAGCGACATGGGTGCCGCGACCAGCCCGCACAGGATTGCGGCAGCAACGAAGCGCTGTCCGGCGCGGCCACCCCGCGCCAGCCAGGCGAGAGCGAAGGCGCCGCCGACGCCGAGGAACAGGCCGATATAGAGGCAGACCTTGCCGATCCAGATCGCCGAGCGCAATTGCCAGTCGACGGCTTCGGAAACAGCCGGCGGCTGGCTCGCCGCGCCGATGGAAAACAGCAGAGAGCCGCCGACCGGATGACCGTCGGCGGAAATCACTCGCCAGCTCAGCACATGCGTGCCCGATCCAAGTGCCTGCGGATCGTCGATCACGACGGTCTGGTCGCTGAGGCGGAAGGACGTCAGCGGAACGGGCGTGCCGTCGGGCTTCACCAGCGTCAGCACCAGTGGCGAGACCGGTTCGCTGAAAGTCAGCGCGAATTGCGCCGGGGCCTGCGACAGCACGGCGCCGTCGGCCGGATCGGTCTTGATCAGCGCGGCGTGCGCAAAGGCCTGATTTGTCGTGGCCACGGCAATCAGCATGGCCAAGGTCAGCAGCCCTATGGCAGCTCGGCCGATGAGCTTGCCGGTCGCGCGAACCGTCCTGGAAGGGAATATCACCGTCATGTCATTGCCATAAATGCGGCGCGCTCCGGACAATGGAGCGCACCGCGAGAGCTTACTTTTTCGGCGTGAGCTCGATGCCGGGCGCGGGGTTCTCCAGGGCGTCTTCGTCCTGCCCCGCCGCCGGGATTTCGATCCAGCGGTCGGCGGCGCCATCGCACTCCTGCACCACCGGGAAATAGAGTTTCTGACCCGCCGGGAGGTCTGCCGTCAGCATCGCACGGAAGACGAACTCGTCGTAGAATTCGTCCGGCAGATTGCCGCCGCTCCAATCGACCTCCTTGACGCCGTCGGCGACCGCCTGGCCGTAGAGCTGGTAGGATTTCTCGTACTTGCCCTTCTTGGTCTGCAGCGTCCAGCCGGGCTTCGGCATCGGCTTCACCGCGATCACCCCTTCCGGGATCTGCACGCGCACGGCGGTCGTCGCCTTGCCGTCACAGCCATGCGGCACCCGCAGGATGGCCTTGTAGGTCGAACCGACCGCCGCTTCCTGTGTTTCGAGCGTGACATGCGCGAAGGCGGCACTGGTTCCCAGCGCCAGAAGCGCGCCGGCCGACAAAAGATACTTGTTCATGATGGTCCCTCTGAATTCAATAGTTGTGGATGGCGCGGTCAATTGGCGTGGTCGTCCATGCCACCGCCCATGCCTTCGACAGCGAACTCGACGTTGACGGCGCCAGCCTTTTCGAAGGTCAGCGTGGCTGCGAATTCTTCGCCCTGCTTGGGTTGCCGCTTCAGGCCTATGAACATCAGGTGATAGCCGCCGGGTGCTAGCGCCACCTTGCCGCCGGCCGGGATTTCCAGGCCGACCGTCACCGGCCGCATGGTCATGACGCCGTCCTTGACGCCCATTTCATGCAGCTCTGCTTTTTCGGAGACGTCGGAGGAAATCGACAGCAGCCGGTCGGGTGCATTGCCCTTGTTGGTGATGGTGAAATAGCCGCCGGCCACCTTGGCGCCTGTGGGTGTCGCGCGCGACCAGGGATGCTCGATCTCGAGATCGCCGGCCTTGAATTCATGCGCGCAGACGGCCTGGGCACCGAAGAACAAGAGCACAAACGCCAGCACGGCAAGGCCGACACGTTCATTGAAACGGCGCGGGAATTTGGTGCGGCCGCCCGAAGGAGGCGCCGCGATATGAAAAGCTTGGGACATGGTTTGCTCCATGAATAGGGGATCGCGCCGTTGGCCGGTCGCGAACGATTCGTTATTTGGATGAAAGCACCGGCGGAAGGTTCCGCCGGGCGTACAGCAGGCTCAGGCCGAAAGCGGCGGCGCGCGCGGATTCGACGGCGAGCGTTGGCGCGCGAAATCGAGATGCGTGGCCGCCGGAAAGATGAAAACGACGGCTTCGAACGAAAGCGAGGCCAGCGCAAGCCCGGCATCGGGTGGCGGCGCAAAGGCCGCTGAAACCATGCTGCAGCCCAGCATGCAGCATGCCGGCAGATGCGACGGATGCGGGCCGCCATCGGGAAGCTGGGCAGTGCCCTCGTGGGTGCAGATGACGTTGCCGAAGGCGTCGATTTGCGAGGCGGCCGGTCCGGTGGCGAAGGCGAATGCGCTCAGCGTCGACTGAAGCAGCAGCAGGTAGGCCGCGACAAGCGCGACCGGAATGCTCCACCGTCTCCCCTTTTTGGTCAAATGACTTGCCTGTTCAAACCATCTGCATCTTCAAGCGATCACCGGAAGATGTCTACCACGGCAGCAAGAGACGGAAAATCGGCAAATCGGTGCTGCGGCAACGCGGCGCGATCAGGGCCTCTGTGGGTGCCGGCTCTCGGGGATCGAGGTCAGCAGCGTCTGGCGCGCCGACTTCAAATGCTTGCGGCAGGCGGCATCGACCTTGCCCAGGTCGCGTGATTTGAGCGCCGCGATATAAGCCAGATGCTCGCCGATCGCGATTTCGTTGCGCTCGCGCTCCTGCGCCTTGTTCCACTGGTAGTGGTAATGGAAGATCATGGCGATGACATCATAGAAATCGACGATGAAGCGGTTGTGCGAGGCGCGGTGGATCAGCCGATGGAAGCGCTCGTCGAGCTCCGAGAACTCGTTGAAGCGCGTGGCGATGTCACGGGCGAGGCCGCGGTGTTCCTCTTCGAGATTGTCGAGATCGACCCACACCGCGCTGTCCTGCGGCAGTGCGGTGAACGCCGATGCCGAGCGCAGCTCGAACATCTCGCGGATTTCCGTCAACTCCAGCGCGAAGGCGCGGGTGAAACCCTTCAGCACCCAATGGCTGTTACGGCGCTTCTCGATCAGGCCGAAGCGGGAGAAGCGGATCAGGAACTCGCGCACGCTGGTGGTGCCGACGCCGATCTCGCGCGCCAGTTCGAGCTCGTTGATCTGCATGCCGGCCTCGGCGCCGCCGGCGAGCAGCCTGCGCATGAACGACCGCTCGATGATCTCGGCCAGCGTGTCGGTCTCTTCCTCGGGAAAGAAATCATCGGGGCGCGTTTCGCGCAGCACCGTCTTGGCGCGCTTGTTCCAGGCGATCAGTCCGGTTTCTTCCATGCGCGCAAGGATGCTGCGCACCGTGGTGCGGCTGACGCCGAGCAGCGTACCCAGCTCCGGTTCCGAAGGCAGGCTGCGCGTCTCGTCGAGCAGCCTGAGGCACCTGTTATAGGCATCCTTGTAGACGTTGTTGCTCTTCGACATGCCCTGACCCATCGCTGGCCGGCGCTTGCGGCGGCCGGCTTGAAGCGCAATATGACGTTCCTATCACCCTCGAAAGCGGAATCGCTTTGCCGAGGGGCTCGCTTACCGGTTGCAGCGCCGCTACTCATCCAGGCGCACAGGAACTGCCGGAAAAAACAATTGACGTAAAACTGTTTTTTCACGATAAAAGACATTAACTCTTAACAAGCGCGTGTCAATCCGCGCCTCCCAGGATCACCCCAGGAAACGCCCGTGAACGCCTCCAACTCAATTCTTCTGTCCCCAGCCGACAATGTCGCGGTCGCCAACGGCCGCATCGAGACCGGCACCGCGCTGCCCGGCGGCGCGCTTGCCGCCGCCGTCATCGAGCCCGGCCACAAGGTGGCGATCAAGCCGATTCCCGCCGGGTCCGCCGTGGTCAAATATGCCCAGGCGATCGGCCGCGCCACGCAGGACATCGCGCCCGGCGAGCATGTCCATTCGCACAATCTGGTGTTCGAGGCCGGCCGCCTGCCGGTGGTGCCGCCAAGCGAGGCCGAGCATGCGACCGAGGCCGACCGCGCCCGCACCTTCATGGGTTATCGCCGCGCCGACGGCCGCGCCGGCACGCGCAACTTCATCGGCATCATCGCCAGCGTCAACTGTTCGGCCACCGTCTGCCACGCCATCGCCGACGCGGCCAACCGCACGCTGCTGCCAAAATATCCCGGCATCGACGGCTTCGTCCCGATCGTCCACGGCCAGGGCTGCGGCATGAGCGCCACCGGCGACGGGATGATGGTGCTGCACCGCACATTGGCCGGCTATGCCCGCCACCCCAATTTCGGCGGCGTGCTGATGGTCGGGCTCGGCTGCGAGGTCAACCAGCTCACGCTGTACGGCCAGAAGGGTGCGGCCGCCGGTAAGCGCCATTTCAACATCCAGGACGCCGGCGGGTCGCGCAAATCGGTCGAAAAGGCCATGGGCGTACTGGCCGAGATCGCCGAGGAAGTCGGCGAGCTCAAGCGCGAACCGATCCCCGTGAGCGAGATCGTCGTCGGCCTGCAATGCGGCGGCTCCGACGGCATGTCGGGCATCACGGCCAATCCGGCGCTGGGCGCTGCGGTAGACATTCTGGCCGGCGTCGGCGGCATCGGTATTCTCTCCGAGACGACGGAAATCTACGGCGCCGAACATCTGCTCGCCTATCGCGCCGCGACGCCCGAGATCGCCAAGAAGCTCGATGGCTACGTCAAGTGGTGGGAAGACCACGTCGCCAAGCACGGCGCCTCGATCGACAACAACCCCTCGCCCGGCAACAAGCGCGGCGGCCTCACCACCATCCTGGAGAAATCGCTGGGCGCGGTAGCCAAGGGCGGCCAGACGCCGCTCAACGGCGTCTTCGGCTATGCCGAAAAGGTCACCGGCAGCGGGCTGGTGTTCATGGACACGCCCGGCTACGACCCGGTGTCCGCCACCGGCCAGGTGGCGGGCGGCGCCAACATCATCGTCTTCACCACCGGCCGCGGCTCCTGCTTTGGCTGCCGGCCGACGCCGTCGATCAAGGTCGCCACCAACTCGACCATGTATCATCAGATGGAAGAGGACATGGACGTCAATTGCGGCGTCATCGCCTCCGGCGAGAAGACCATCGCCGGCATGGGCCGCGAGATCTTCGAACTGATCGTCGAGACGGCCTCCGGCCGCAAGACCAAGAGCGAGGATTTCGGCTACGGCGACAACGAGTTCGTGCCCTGGCATCTCGGCGCGACGCTCTAACTCTTTGAAGTCGCGCAGTCCGGAAAGTGGCCGCGAACTTTCCTGGAATGCTGCGGCTTGAGGTCTTGGAATCTGCCGCGCCGGATAATGGCGGGCAACGGGGAGGTTGTGCATGGAAAAACGCCGCATCGGCCAGACGGCGCTCGAGGTCACCGAAGTAAGCTTCGGCGGTGCCGCGATCGGCGGGCTCTACCGCGCCTGTTCGCGCGAGGCGGCGATGGAAACGTTGCAAGGCGCGTGGGAGGCGGGCCTGCGCTATTTCGACACCGCGCCCTTCTATGGTTTCGGCCTGTCGGAGCGGCGTTTCGGCGACTTCCTGCGCTATAAGCCGCGCGATTCCTATGTGCTGTCGACCAAGGTCGGGCGCCTGTTCCGGCCCGTTCCGGAGGATCAGGTTCCCGATCACTCCTATGTCGATCCGCTGCCCTTCGCGCTCGACTACGACTATTCCTATGACGGCATCATGCGCTCGGTCGACTTCAGCTATGCGCGGCTTGGTCTAAACAGGATAGACATCCTGTTTGTGCACGACATCGGCGTGTACACGCATGGCGTCGAGAAGACCAAAATGCACTTTCGCCAGTTGATGGACGGTGGGCTCAAGGCGCTCGAAGAACTGAAAAACTCCGGCGTCATTTCCGCCTACGGGCTCGGCGTCAACGAAGTCCGGATATGTCTCGACGTGATGCGTCGCGCGCCGCTCGATTGTATCCTGCTCGCCAGCCGCTATTCCTTGCTCGATCGCAGCGCCGAAGCCGAACTTTTGCCGCTCTGCCGCGCCCGACAGACTTCGCTGGTCATCGGCGGTGTGTTCAACTCCGGCATATTGGCGACCGGACCGGTGCAGGGCGCCCATTTCGACTACAAGCCCGCCAGCGGTGACGTGCTCGACCGCGTCGGCGCGATGGAGCGGATCGCCGCCGAAGGTGGTTACCCGCTCGCCGCCGCCGCGTTCCAGTTCCCCCTCCAGGAATCCTCGGTCGCCACCGTGCTGACCGGCACCGCCAAGCTGGCGAACCTGACCCGCAATCTCGAACTGCTTGATGTCGACGTGCCTCAGGCGGACTACGCCAGATACCGCCCCTACACCGTAGTGCAGGAATTGGCATGAAGTGCCCGATCCGCCCGGGCGAAGGCGTGCGATCGCGGGGCTTCACGATCCCGCGAACCGAAGAAGGAACGGGCATTCTATGTTGACTAATTTATGGAATTAATATTCCATACGTTAGTCACGCGAAACGGAAGCGTCGGGCAGCGTGGGGAGAGCAAGGCGCCAGTGCGGTCATGACCGCCGTGCCCCGAGGATGGCATAAACACCGCTTGCATCGACCGGATCGATGCACTATCAAAATGCTGCAACTGTTTTTTATTGATAAAGTTCTGTTTGGCTACGCCTATCCGAACCGAGCTTCCGTATCGTTCACCGGGCGACCTAGGGAGGAATTCCATGAAATTCGTGACCAGCATTCTCAATCGCCGCGCAGTCATGGCGCTGGCGGCCGCGTCGATGCTTGCCGGCGTCATGCACTCGGCGCCGGTTTCGGCGGCGGACGTGACCATTCCGATCATCGTCAAGGACACCACGTCCTTCTACTGGCAGATCGTTCTGGCCGGGGCCCGCAAGGCCGGCAAGGATCTCGGCGTCAACGTGCCGGAGCTCGGCGCCCAGGCAGAAACTGACGTCAACGGCCAGATCTCGATCCTCGAAAACGCCGTCGCCAGCAATCCGGCGGCGATCGTCATCTCGCCGACCGAGTTCAAGGCGCTCGGCAAGCCGATCGACGAAGCCGCCGCCAAGGTCAAGGTTATCGGCATCGATTCCGGCGCCGACTCCAAGGCCTTCACCTCCTTCCTGACCACTGACAACGTCCAGGGCGGCCGCGTCGCCGCTGACGGCCTCGCAGCGGCCATCGGCGAAGCCAATGGCGGCAAGATCGAGGGCGACGTTGCCCTGATCACCAACACGCCTGGCGCCGGCTCGCTCGAACAGCGCAAGCAGGGCTTCATCGAACAGCTCAAGGCGAAATATCCGGGCCTGAAGCTGGTCGCCGACAAATATGCCGACGGCCAGGCCACCACCGGCCTCAACATCGCCACCGACCTGATCACCGCCAATCCGAACCTCAAGGGTATTTTCGCTTCCAACCTGATCATGGCGCAGGGCGTCGGGCAGGCTGTCGCCGAAAACAGCCTCGGCGGCAAGCTGGCGCTGGTTGGCTTCGACAGCGACGAGAAGCTGATCAAGTTCCTCAACGACGGCGTCATTTCCGCCCTCGTCGTCCAGGATCCCTACCGGATGGGCTATGACGGCATCAAGACCGCGCTTGCCGCCTCCAAGGGCGAAAAGGTCGAGACCAATGTCGACACCGGCGCCAACCTGGTCACCAAGGCCAACATGAAGGATCCCAAGATCGACGCGCTGCTCAACCCGAAGCTCAACTGAGCATCGGCACGCGCAACTGTTTCCGGGGCCTCTGCGCCCCGGAAACAACAGGGAGGATTGCCATGACGTCGACCGCGCAGGAACTGCATCCGGCCCCCGTGCTGGAGCCCGGCAGGACGATCCTCGAGCTGCAGGGTCTGGAAAAGCGGTATCCCGGCACGCATGCGCTGAAGCCTGTGACCCTGGCCTTCAAGGCGGGAGAGATCCACGCCATCGTCGGCGAGAACGGTGCCGGCAAATCGACCCTGATCAAACTTCTGACCGGCGTCATCCCGCGCACCTCCGGAGAGGTTGTGTGGGAAGGCAAGCCGGCTGCCCTGGCGACGCCGCACGAAGCCATGGCGCTCGGCATCAACGCCGTGCACCAGGAAGTCGTGCTCTGCCGTCACCTGACCGTCGCCGCCAACATGTTCCTCGGCGAGGAGAACTCGCGCTTCGGCATCCTCCAGCAACGAGCCATGGTCAGGGAAGCGCAGAAGATCATCGACGGTCTCGGCTTCGACCTGCCGGCGCATGTCGTGCTCGGCGATCTCACCATCGGCCAGCAGCAGCTGATCGCCGCCGCCCGAGCCACCGTGCGCGGCACCAAATTCCTGATTTTCGACGAGCCGACCGCCTACCTCACCCGCAAGGAGGCCGACCAGCTGTTCACGCTGATCCGCCGCCTGAAGGGTGAAGGCGTCACCATCATCTACATCAGCCATCGCATGGAGGAGGTGTTCGAGCTCGCCGACCGCGTCTCGGTGCTGCGTGACGGCACGCTGGTCGGCACCCGCAACATCGCCGAGACCAATGAGCCGGAGCTGGTCAAGCTGATGATCAACCGCTCGATCGAGCAGATCTATCACAAGGAGCATTTCACGCCGGGCGCCGTCATCGCCGAGGCGCGGAACCTGTCCGGCAAGGGTTTCGAGAATGTCTCTCTGTCGGTGCGCGCGGGCGAGATCGTCGGGCTCTACGGCCTGATCGGAGCCGGCCGCAGCGAATTCGTCACCACCCTCTACGGCCGCCACCGCAAATCGGCCGGCCAGGTGTTGTGGGAAGGCAAGGAGGTGCAGGTCAACTCCGAGCACGACGCCATCAAGCTCGGCATGGCGCTGGCACCGGAAAGCCGCCGCGACCAGGGCCTGTGCCTCAACCTGCCGGTTGCATTGAATCTCAACCTGCCGATCTACAAGCGCATATCGAAAAATCTGCTGATCTCGTCTGCGCAGGAGAAGGCCGAGGCGGACCGGCAGATCGCCGACCTCAGGATCAAGACGCCGACGCGCGGCGCGCTGGCCTCCAGCCTGTCGGGCGGCAACCAGCAGAAGATCGTCATCGGCAAGTGGCTGGCGCACGGCGCCAAACTGTTCATCTTCGACGAGCCGACGGTCGGCGTCGATGTAGGCACCAAGGCCGAGATCTACCGGCTGTTCAGTGTGCTGTTGTCCAAGGGCGCGGGCATCATCCTGATCTCGTCCTATCTGCCTGAGGTCTACGAACTGGCTGACACGCTGCATGTGTTCAGGCGCGGCAAGCTGGTGGCCACGCATGGTTTCCGCACCGCCGATCACGAGGACATTCTGAGCCAGGCCCTGGCCGAGAAACAAGAAAAGACGGGAGGACAGACATGAGCACCGAGGCGATCCCTGCCGAAAAGCCGAAGCGCAACTACAATGCCCTGTTCGGGCTGACGCTGCTTGGCCTGCTGCTTCTGATGTGGGTCATCCTGGCGGTCGCCACGCCGTCCTTCGCTTCGGCGCTCAATATCACCAACCTGCTGCGCCAGGGTTCTCTGATCGCCATCCTGGCCGTCGGCCAGACCTTCGTCATCATCACCGGCGGCATCGACCTTTCCGTCGGCGCCATCGTCGGCTTCGCCACCGTCATCGTCGCACTGCTGATCAATGCCGGCTGGCCGGTCTGGATCGCGGTTCTGGCGACGCTGCTGGTGGGGGTCGCCATCGGCCTGTTCCACGGTTTCGGCATCGTCAGGATGGGCCTGCCGCCCTTCATCATCACGCTGGCGACCATGACCTCGCTGCGCGGCATCGGTCTCCTGATGACCAATGGCAATTCGATATCGATCAACAGCGACGCGTTCCAGGCGTTTTCGCGCGGCTCGCTGCTGGGGATCCCCTATCTGTTCTGGATGGTGATCGTGGTTGCGCTGCCCTCCTACGTCTTCCTGCACCACACGCGATGGGGACGCTATCTCTTCTCCGTCGGCTCGAACGCGGAAGCCGCGCGCCTCTCCGGCGTCAACGTGCCGCGCACGATCTACATGGCCTATGTGCTGTCCGGCCTGTGCGCGGCTTTCGTCGGCGTGCTGCTCGCGTCCCGCATCGGCATCGGCAATCCGACGCAGGGCGACACCTACGAGCTGCAAGCCATCGCCTCGTCGGTGATCGGCGGCACGTCGTTGTTCGGCGCTATCGGTTCGGTGCACGGGCCGCTGATCGGCTCGTTCATCCTCTCCACCATCAACAACGGCGCCAACCTGCTCAACGTCAACACGTTCTGGCAGCGCGTCATCACCGGCATGTTGATCATCGTCATCGTCTACTTCGACGGCCTGCGCCGCCGAGGTGGCAAGTAAAATCGATCGCCGGCCGGGTCGAAAATCGGCCGACGATTCCATGAACCGACTGGATTGAAGCATGAAAGCCGTTGTCTGCCGTTCGCCCGGCGACCTTGTCGTGGAAGACCGTCCCGCGGCTGGCTCGCCGCCTCCCGGCTGGGCGCTGGTGGCGGTCAGCCATGTCGGCATCTGCGGCACCGACTACCACATATTCGAGGGCAAGCATCCCTTCCTCGCCTACCCCCGCATCATGGGCCATGAAGTGTCGGGGACCATCGTCGAGGCGGGCGAAGGCGTTGGTCTTGCCACGGGCGAGCCGGTCATCATCAATCCCTATCTGGCGTGCGGCAAATGCATCGCCTGCCGGCACGGTAAACCCAATTGCTGTGTCCGGATCGAAGTGCTCGGCGTGCATCGCGACGGCGCCATGTGCGAACAGATCCTTATCCCGGAACAAAACCTCTATCCAGCCAACGGCCTGTCGTTGGCCGATGCCGCGGCCGTCGAGTTCCTGGCCATCGGCGCCCATGCGGTGCGGCGCTCGCGTGCCGATCCCGGCGCACGGACGCTCGTCATCGGCGCCGGACCGATCGGGCTCGGCACCGCCATCTTCGCCCGCATCGCCGGGCTCGACGTGACGCTGCTCGACATGAGCAGCGAAAGGCTCGGCTTCGCCGCCAATGAACTCGGCTTCAAGACCCTCGACGGGTCGCGCGGCGCGGCATCCGATCTGGTCAGCGAAGCGACATCAGGCGAAGGCTTCGACGTGGTCTTCGACGCCACTGGGAACACCGGCTCGGTGCGGTCGGCCTTCGCTCATGTCGCGCATGGCGGGACATTGGTGCTGGTCAGCGTCGTCAAGGACGACATCGCCTTTTCCGACCCCGAGTTCCACAAGCGCGAGATGACGCTTGTCGGCAGCCGCAATGCCTTGCGGGCCGACTTTGACCACGTCGCCGCTTCGATCCGCGATGGCGCGGTGCCGCTGGCCAAGCTCGTCACCCACCGCACCACGCTTGCCGACACGCCACGTGACCTCGCCCGCTGGGCGCATGAGAAATCCGGGCTGATCAAGGCCGTGATCGAGGTAGGGGCATAACATGGCAGGCCGTGAACCCGGCCCGAATTGACCACACCCCCGCGCAGGTCGACCCCCAAACGCCAAGCCGCTGACAAGTGCGCGCGACCGGGCTGGTCTGATTCCAGCGTTAGGCCGACACGCCTACAGCGCCGACAGTTTCAGCTCCACCCGCTCCGCCGGGAAGCGCGCCTCGGCGAATTGGATCGGCCGGCCGTCCGGCGTCATGTTGACGGCCACCGTGACCAGCACGATGCCGCCCGGCTGCAGATCGAGGTCGGCAAGGTCGGAAGCATCGGCGTGACGCGCCGACAGCACCGTCGATTGCCTGAGATAATCGTCTATGCCGAAACGCTTGAGCGATGCGGTGATCGACCCGGTCTCGGCCATGGCCACATCGATGCCGGCGAAGCGCCTGGCGTCGAACCAGCCGGAAGCGCGCGACACCGGCTTCCCATCGGCCTCGCCGCGCGTCTCCAGGCGAATCACATCCGATCCCCTGGCAACGCCCAGGGCTTCGGCGACGCGCCGGCTGGCGGGCTCGACCGATGAGGCCAGCAGCACGATATGCCGCTCCGACGCCTGGCCCTGCAAGCCGGTTGAAAATCGCGTGCGCGCGCCGATCGGATAGGACAGCCGCTTGCGCGACAGCACGAAAGTGCCGCGCCCCTGCTCGGCCCGCAGTACCCCGTCTTGCACGAGCGCCGCGATGGCGCTGCGCACCGTGTGACGGTTGACGCCATAGCGCTCGGCCAGCGCCACCTCCGGCGGCAGCGCGGCATTCTCGGCAAAATCGCCGGCAGCGATCGATTGCAGGATTCGGTCGGCGATCTGGCGCCACAACGAGACGCCGCTGCGCCGCTCGATACCGTCAGCCACGTGTTTTCCGTTCACGGTTTCGCCCCTGGCCGGCCCCTGTCACGCACCCGTCATGGACTCGCGTTAGGTAATGGGTATAATTCGTATGGTTGTCTATATCAATAGACAAATTAGAAGCAAGGGTGTTGCTCATGCGAGGACAGGAAGCGCGCGACCAGGCCGAACGCAAGGCGGCCATGGCAACCCTGGCGCAGTCCAGCGGCGACGACATCGTTCGCCTCTGGAACGAATCCGGCCTGCCTGCCGAGGCCGAACTGCTGCGCGGTCCCGAGACCGGCCTGGTTACCATGCGCGGCCGCATCGGCGGCGGCGGCGCGCCGTTCAATGTCGGCGAGGCCACCGTGACCCGCGCCACAGTGCGCCTGCCGTCCGGACAGGTCGGCCATTGCTATGCGCTCGGCCGCGACAAGCAGAAGGCGAAGCTGGCGGCCATCGCCGACGCGCTGTGGCAGGACCCCGCCCACCGAGAGGCGGTCGAAACGGGCCTTCTCGCGCCGCTGCGGGCTGCCTTGACCACGGCACGAGAAAGGCGCCGCGCCGAAACGGCGGCAACGAAGGTGGATTTCTTCACCATGGTTCGCGGAGAAGATTGATGGATATCGCAGCGCAATCGATCGAGGGCGGGTTCGCCGATCCGGTGTTCAACGCCCAGACGGTGTTTCGCGCCGTCATGGACGCAATGGCGCGGCCGGGCAGCGTGCAACCCTTGCCGGCCCTGGCCCGCCCGCCGGCGCCGCTTTCGGCGACATCGGGCGCGGTTGCGCTGGCATTGTGCGACAATGACACGCCGCTCTGGCTCGACCCGGCCCTGCATGCCTCGGCAGCGGTCATGTCCTGGCTCGGCTTTCACAGCGGTGCGCCGCTGGCCAACACCCCGGCCGACGCGCATTTCGCGTTTGTGGCCTCGCCGGCCGAGATGATGGCGCTCGACGGTTTCTCGCAAGGCACGCAGGACTATCCCGACCGCTCGACCACATTGATCCTGCAGGTAGGCGATCTCACGTCAGGCACGCCGCTGCTGCTCGAAGGTCCTGGCATCGAGAAGACGGCGACGATCGCGCCGGCCCGCATGCCGCGTCATTTCATCGAGCAGTGGAAGCAGAACATCAACCGCTTTCCGCGCGGCGTCGACATCATCCTGGCGGCACATGACAGCCTCGCCTGCCTGCCGCGTACGACACGCATCAAGACGACGGAGGCCTAGCGATGTATGTTGCGGTAAAAGGCGGCGAAGCCGCGATCGCCAACGCCCACAGCCTGCTCGCTGACCGTCGGCGCGGTGACCGCTCGGTACCGGCACTGCGCCTCGACCAGATCGTCGAACAGCTGGCGCTCGGCGTCGACCGGGTGATGAGCGAAGGCTCGCTTTACGATCGCGAACTCGCCGCACTCGCTATCGTGCAGGCGCGCGGCGACATGATCGAGGCGATCTTCCTGGTGCGGGCCTACCGCACCACGCTGCCGCGCTTTGGCTATACAAATGCCATCGACACCGCCACCATGCTGGTCGAACGCCGCGTTTCGGCGACCTACAAGGACCTGCCCGGCGGCCAGTTGCTTGGGCCCACCTTCGACTACACGCACCGGCTGCTCGATCCCGAGCTTGCCGCCGGCGCCGATGTCGCCGCGCCCTTGCGGCGCGAGACGGAAGCGCAGCCAATGCCGCGCGTCTCGGCGATCCTCGCTCGCGATGGGCTGATCGAGCCGGACGGAGACATGCCGCAGGACCATGTCCCCGGCGACATTACCCGCGAGCCGCTGGAGTTCCCGATGGCTCGCGACATCCGCCTGCAGGCGCTGTCGCGCGGCGACGAGGGCTTCCTGCTGGCGCTCGGCTATTCCACGCAGCGCGGCTATGCCCGCAACCATCCCTTCGTCGGCGAGATCCGCATCGGCGAGGTCGAGCTGGAGCTCGACGTGCCCGAACTGCCTTTCGCTGTGCCGCTCGGTACCGCGCGCGTTACCGAATGCCAGATGGTCAATCAGTTCAAGGGCTCGGCCAAGGCGCCACCGCAATTCACACGCGGCTACGGGCTGGTCTTCGGCCAGAGCGAGCGCAAGGCGATGGCCATGGCACTCTGCGACCGCGCTCTTCGTGCAAGCGAACTCGGCGAGGACATTGTCGCCGCCGCCCAGGACGAGGAATTCGTCATCTCGCACTCCGACAACGTCCAGGCGACCGGCTTCGTCGAACATCTGAAGCTGCCGCATTATGTCGACTTCCAGGCCGAACTCGACCTCGTGCGCCGCATGCGCGCCGAGTACGGCGCCCGCGAAAATCCCGGCAAGATTGAAGAGAAGAAAGAGGCCGCGGAATGAGCGCGCAACCGACCGACATCGCCGCCTACAACTTCGCTTATCTCGACGAACAGACCAAGCGGATGATCCGCCGCGCGATCCTCAAGGGCATCGCCATTCCCGGCTATCAGGTGCCGTTCGCCTCGCGCGAAATGCCGATGCCCTATGGCTGGGGCACCGGCGGCGTCCAGGTTACCGCTTCGATCATCGGCCCCGACGATGTGCTGAAGGTCATCGACCAGGGCGCCGACGACACCACCAATGCGGTCTCGATCCGCGCCTTTTTCAAGAAGGTCGCCAATGTGGCGGTTACGACCGATACCGCCAGCGCCAGCATCATCCAGACCCGCCACCGCATTCCCGAACATCCGCTCGCCGCAGGCCAGGTGCTGGTCTACCAGGTACCGATCCCCGAGCCCCTGCGCTTTCTCGAGCCACGCGAGACCGAAACGCGCAAAATGCATGCGCTGGAGGAATACGGCCTCATGCATGTGAAGCTCTATGAGGACATCGCCAAGCACGGCCGCATCGCCACCACCTATGCCTATCCGGTGAAGGTCGAGGGCCGCTATGTGATGGACCCGTCTCCGACGCCGAAATTCGACAATCCCAAGATGCACCGCTCGCCGGCTTTGCAGCTGTTCGGCGCCGGCCGCGAGAAGCGCATCTACGCGCTGCCGCCCTTTACTGATGTGGTCAGCCTCGACTTCGAGGATCATCCGTTCGAGGTGCAGACCTTCGACCAGCCCTGCGCGTTGTGCGGCGCCGAGAACGTTTATCTCGACGAGGTCATCCTCGACGACCACGGCGGCCACATGTTCGTCTGCTCCGACACCGACCACTGCGAGAAGCGGCGCAGCGCCCCTACCTCCCCCTTGTGGGGAGGTCGCGCCGAAGGTGGGGGTAGCGACCCATCGGCAGCCCCCACCCCGGCGCTGCGCGCCGACCCTCCCCACAAGGGGGAGGGTAAGGAGATACAATGACCGAAGAACCCTTGCTGCGCGTTTCGGCGCTCTCCAAATTCTACGGCTCGCGCGTCGGCTGCGACAACGTCACCTTCGATCTGTGGCCGGGCGAAGTCCTGGCTGTCGTGGGCGAATCCGGCTCCGGCAAGACGACTTTGCTCAACTGCCTGTCGACACGACTGTTGCCCTCATCCGGCACCGCCAGCTACCGCATGCGCGACGGCCAGTTCCGCGAACTCTACCGCATGAGCGAGGCCGAGCGCCGCTTCCTGATGCGCACCGACTGGGGCTTTGTCCACCAGAATCCGGCCGACGGCCTGCGCATGACGGTGTCGGCCGGTGCCAATGTCGGCGAGCGGCTGATGGCGGTGGGCGACCGCCACTACGGCAAGATCCGCGCCACCGCCGCCGACTGGCTGTCGCGCGTCGAGATCGAGGAAGACCGCATCGACGACGACCCGCGCGCCTTTTCCGGCGGCATGCGCCAGCGCCTGCAGATTGCCCGCAACCTCGTCACCGGCCCGCGGCTGGTGTTCATGGATGAACCGACAGGCGGCCTCGACGTCTCGGTGCAGGCGCGCCTGCTCGATCTCTTGCGCGGCCTCGTCACCGATCTCGGCCTCGCCGCCATCGTCGTCACCCATGACCTCGCGGTGGCGCGGCTTTTGTCGCAGCGCATGATGGTGATGAAGGACGGCCGCGTCGTCGAAAGCGGCCTCACCGACCGCGTGCTCGACGACCCGCGCGCGCCGTACACGCAATTACTTGTTTCCTCGATTCTGCAGGTTTGACGATGGCGCCAAGTCACCCCCCTCTGTCCTGCCCGCAAACGAATAACGATTGGAGTACCTTCTGATGCCGACGCCTCTCGTTGTTTCCGACGTCGCCAAGAGCTTCACCATGCATCTGCGCGACGGCATCAAACTGCCTGTCGTCGCCGGTGTCTCCTTCTCGATCCGCGCCGGTGAATGCACCGTGCTCGGCGGCCCGTCCGGGGCCGGCAAGAGCTCGATCCTGAAGATGCTCTACGGCAATTACGCCGTCGACGAAGGCCAGATCATCGTCACGCACGAAGACGGGCTGATCGACCTTGCCAGCGCCAGCCCGCGCACCGTGCTTGCCGTGCGCCGCCAGACCATCGGCTATGTCAGCCAGTTCCTGCGCACCGTGCCCCGCGTATCGGCGCTCGACGTCGTCGCTGAGCCGCTCGTAGAGCGCGGTGAGGATCGCGAGGCGGCAAGAAGCAAGGCGCGCGCCCTGCTGGCGCAGCTTAACCTGCCGGAAAAACTCTGGGCATTGCCGCCGGCGACCTTCTCCGGCGGCGAGCAGCAGCGCGTCAACATCGCGCGTGGCTTCATCACCGGGCACCCGATCCTGCTGCTCGACGAGCCGACCGCTTCGCTCGACGCAAGGAACCGCGATGTGGTGATCGAACTCATCGCCGCCAAGAAGGCGGCAGGCGTCGCCCTGCTCGGCATCTTCCACGACCATGATGTGCGCGAAGCGGTGGCCGACCGCATCATCGACGTCACCGCCTTCGCCCCGGGAAAGCTCGCCGCATGAGCAGGAAATTGTCGGAGACGCCGCTGGTCCACCCGACGGCGGACGTGGAGAATTCGACGCTTGGCCGGTGGACCGAAATCGCCGACCGCTGTCGGGTTTCGGAAAGCGAACTCGGCGACTATTCCTACATGATGCAGGACTGCGCCGTCTGGTGTGCGACGATCGGCAAATTCTCCAACATCGCGGCAAGCGTGCGCATCAACGCCACCAACCACCCGACCTGGCGGCCGACGCTGCACCATTTCACCTACCGCGCATCGGACTATTGGGACGATGCCGAACACGAGAGCGAATTTTTCGCTGAGCGCCGCGCCAGGCGCGTCACAATCGGCCACGACACATGGCTTGGCCATGGCTCGACAGTCCTGCCCGGCATCACCGTCGGCGATGGCGCCGCCGTCGGCGCCGGAGCGGTGGTATCGAAGGATGTCGCTCCCTACACCATCGTCGCCGGCGTGCCGGCAAAGCCGATCCGCGAGCGCTTCGACCGCCGCACCGCCGAGCGCTACCAGGCGCTTGCCTGGTGGGATTGGGACCATGCGAGGCTGCGCGCCGCACTCGACGATTTCCGTCAGCTCGAGGCCGAAGCTTTCCTGGAAAAATACGGTGGATGACGGTGGTGAATGGAATAGGGCTGCTCACTATTCGCATCCCTTACATAGAGTTCGGGCAGGGGGCTGTCTTCTCAAGCCGCCTGCCTTCCGCAGTTTCAGGGACGTGGAGCATTTCGAGGAACTGATGGTCCTGGCCTGATCGCGCGCGACGCGGCTGTGGGTGGTAACAAAACTGACATCAATCCGACACCGCAGGTTCATGGCGCTGCGCTAGCGAGGGTCAACAGGACCTTCAACCGCGACTGGACGGGAACGCACCATGTCAGCCACGCTCGAAATCCGCGGCGTCACCCGACGATTTGGCAAGAACACCGCCGTCAACGATGTCAGCATCTCGATCCCGCAGGGTCAGATGGTCGGCGTCATCGGCCGTTCCGGCGCCGGCAAGTCGACCCTTCTGCGTATGATCAACCGCCTCATCGATCCCAGCCATGGATCGATTTTCTTCGACGGCGCCGAGGTCTCGCAATTGCGCGGTTCGCCGCTCAGGCGCTGGCAGCGCGACTGCGCCATGATCTTCCAGCAATTCAACCTTGTTCCGCGCCTCGACGTGCTGACCAATGTGCTGCTCGGCCGGCTGAACCATCGTCCGACCCTGTCGAACCTTTTCGGCATGTTCTCGCGAACCGAATGTGCGCAGGCGGTCGCCGCCCTCGAGCGGCTCGATATCGCCCGTACCGCGCTGCAGCCCGCAGGCACCTTGTCGGGCGGCCAGCAGCAGCGTGTCGCCATTGCCCGCGCCATGATGCAGCAGCCCCGGGTGATCCTGGCCGACGAACCGATCGCTTCGCTCGACCCGCTCAACGCCAAGGTGGTGATGGATTCGCTGCAGGACATCAATTTGCGCGAAGGCATCACCGTGGTCACCAACCTGCACACGCTGGACACCGCCCGTACCTATTGCAACCGTATCATCGGCATGGCCGCGGGCAAGGTCGTGTTCGACGGGCCGCCGGAGGAGCTTAACCGCGAGGCCGTCCGTCTCGTCTATGGCGCCGACAGCAATGGCGGCGAAATCTCCGAGGCCATCACCTCCACCAGCGTTGCCTTCAAGCAAAAGACCGCCGCATCCGCCGGACCGCTCGAACCCGCATTCCCTGGTTACTGAGAGCGACCTGGATCGCCAGCCCGCGTCAGGGCACCCGTCAAAATCACCAACGCCGCCGGCGCGGGGCCGGAACCCACAGGAGAAAAATCAGATGTTCAGGAAGATGGTTTTCAGCGCCGTTTCGGTGCTCGCAATGGCCACCGGCGCGGCGCATGCCGCCGATATGAAGGAATTCCGCGTCGGCATCCTCGGCGGCGAGAACGAAACCGACCGGCTGCGCAACTACCAGTGCCTGGCCGATCACCTGAAGGCCGAATTCGGCTTCGAGAAGGTCTCGCTGTTCCCGGCCGCCGACTATGACGGCGTCATCCAGGGCCTTCTCGGCGGCACGCTCGACTTCGCCGAACTCGGCGCTTCCGGCTATGCCAGCGTCGTCCTCAAGGATCCCAAGGCGGTGACCCCGATCCTCACCACCCAGCAGACCGACGGCGCGACCGGCTACTATTCGATCGGCCTGGCGCTGAAGTCTTCCGGCATCACCGACATCAAGTCGGCCAAGGGCAAGAAGCTCGGCTACGCCGATCCGGATTCGACCTCCGGCTATCTGATCCCGCTGACGCAGATTCCGAAGGACACGGGCGCGTCGAACGAGACCTTCTTCGCCTCGACCCAGTTCAATGGCGGCCATGAGAACAATGTGCTCGCCGTGCGAGACGGCAAGGTCGACGTGGCCGTGGACGATTCCTCCGGCATCGGCGACTTCAAGGACGGCTACACCTCCGGCACCTTCCACAAGGAAGTCGCCAAGGGCGCCGTCGACCCCAACGACTTCGTCGAGGTCTGGCGCTCGGGCCTGATCCCGAACGGTCCGCTGGTCGTGCGCACGGCGCTCGGCGACGAGATGACGGCCAAGCTGGCGGCCTTCTTCACCGACCTGCCCAAGAAGGACAAGGCTTGCTTCGAAGGCGTCGAAGGCGGTGATTTTACCGGCTACGTTCCGGTGAAGGCGGATTTCTATAACGTCATCGTCGAAGCCCGTAAGGCAGCCATCGGCGGCTAAAGGCAGAAGTCAGGAAGGGCGGCGTCGAGAAAACGCCGCCCTTCTTGCATCTCCGACCATGACCCTTTCCCTGACAGCTCCTTCCGGCGCCACGCACCAGATGGCCGACGCCTGGCGTCGCCAGACCTCCTTGCGCCGGCTCTACACCGCCATCGGCGTCGGCCTGCTGTTGGTCGCACTCGGCGGCACCATGTGGTTCGCCGACGATGCCAACGCCGGACACTTCTTCGACCGGCTTCCGCACATACTGGATTTCCTGAGCTGGCTCGTTCCCAAGGACTGGAACGATGTCTGGCGGGCGCTGTTCGACATCGCCTCCCCGCATGACACCGGCACGCAGGAATTCAACTTTCCGCTCGGCCGCGCCTATGTCTGGGGCGGCTTCTACATCCCCGAATATTTCGAGCTGATGCTGACCACGCTTAACGTGGCGCTGGTCTCGACATCAATTGGTTTCGTCTTCGCCGTGCCGTTCTCCTTCATCGCGGCGCGCAACCTGACGCCGCATCCGCTGCTGCGGCTTGTCGTCAAGCGCTTCATGGAACTGCTGCGGGCTTTTCCCGAGATCGTCATCGCCGGCCTGTTCGCGGCCATCGTTTCGATAGGTCCGATCGCCGCCATCATCGCCATCGGTCTGCATTCGATCGGCGCGTTGGGCAAGCTGTTCTATGAGATCAACGAGAACATCGACATGCGCGCCGAGGAAGGCCTGCGGGCCGTCGGCGCCAACTGGTTCGAACGGGTACGCTTTGCCGGCCTGCCGCAGGTGCTGCCCAATTTCATGTCCTATACGCTGCTCAGGATCGAGATCAACGTGCGCATCTCCACCATCATGGGCGCGGTCGGCGGCGGCGGCATCGGCGAGGAGCTGAAGCTGTCGATCTCGCGCGGCTTCGGCGCCAAGACGATAGCCTTGGTGCTGCTCCTGTTCACGACCATCTTCATCGTCGACCAGTTCTCCGCCTGGCTGCGCCGCAAGCTGGTCGGCGAACAGGCCTTTGTGATGAGCGCCTGATCATGACCGCCGCCGAAATCCAGTCGATCGAGGAACGCTTCCCGCAAGTGTTCCGCCGGCCGTTCCACAAGCGTTTCGGGCCGCTGCTGCTGCTTGGCGGCATCTTGCTCTACCTGCTCTACGCGCTGTGGTTCTTCAATCTGCCGCAAGTGCTGCGGGAATCGCATTGGGAGCGGCTGCCGCTGTTCCTGACCCAGTGGATCAGTTACGACGTGCAGCCGATCTTCCGCCTCGACGAGCCGCAGATAACGGCCAAATACCCCCGCTTTTCTGTACTCGGCCCCAATCCCCACCCGGATTGGGTCAAGACCAACGCCGACGGTTCGGTGACGGTCCTGATCGACGGCACGGCGAAGTCGGTCACCTTCGACAAGGCACGAGCAACGATCGTCGCCGCTGGGACGAGCGTGGCGGTGGCGCTGGACAGCGGCAAGCCACTGGTCTCGGGACCTGTTCCCGACTGGGTCACCGTGCATGAGGATGAGGTCGTCGCCGACATGGGCTTCGCCGGCGAGGTCCGCGTCGCCCCCGATCGCGTCAGGATCCGCAAGCGCTTTCTCGGCTGGGCGAACTTCGTCTTCGACACACGCTCGCCCTTCTTCGGAAAATCCGCCGGCGAGGTGGTGTCACTGATCACGTCGGGCCCCGAGCTGAAAGCGGGCACCTCCAATCTGGCGCTCGCCGGCAACAACATCTGGAACAATGCGCAGTGGCAGCATGGCGATGTCTGGACAAAGCTGTTGCAGACCATCGTCATGGCCTTTCTCGGCACCGCGCTCGGCGGCATCGTCGCCTTCCCGCTCGCCTTCTTCGCCGCCCGCAACATCACCCCCAACCGGCTGGTCAACCAGCTGCTCAAGCGCTTCTTCGACTTCATGCGCTCCATCGATATGCTGATCTGGGCACTGTTCTTCACGCGCGCCTTCGGACCGGGTCCGCTGGCCGGCAGCGCCGCGATCTTCTTCACCGAGATCGGCACGCTCGGCAAAACCTATTCCGAGGCGCTGGAGAACATCGATGACAAGCCGCGCGAGGGTGTTGTGTCGACAGGCGCCAACCGTCTTCTGGTGCAGCGCTACGGCGTACTGCCGGAAGTGGTGCCGGTGTTCATCAGCCAGACGCTCTATCAGTGGGAATCCAACACCAGGGGCGCGACCATCATCGGCGCCGTCGGTGCCGGCGGCATCGGCCTGAAACTGTGGGAAGCGATGCGCACCAATTCCAACTGGGCCAACGTCTTCTACATGGTGCTGCTGACGCTGGTCGTGGTCTTCATCTTCGACAACATTTCCAATTTCCTGCGCCGCAGGCTGAGCCGGACGATTCACGACTACAACAGGTTGCAGGCCGAGCAGGGCTAACCTTGTGACGCATAAGCACGGGCATCGTATAGTGCCGCGCCAAGGATCGACCCCCACTCCGTCGAGCTGCGCTCGACACCTCTCCCCCGATCGACGGGGGAGAGGAATGGCGCCAGGCCGTCCTGGCTGACGCCTGTCGCCCTAGGCCGAGGCTTCTTTCTATCCGCCAAAGGTCGCCGACGCAGGTCTTGTTCGCGTCACTATCGCCCGACCAAGGCACCTAGGCGGCCTTCTTCCACCCGTTCTTGATATGCTTATATCCATCCCGATAAACCGCTTCCGGGCTCTCGGAAAAATCGCGCCACACCTTGGTCGCCGCCGCGAGATCCTTCAGCGAACGTCCAAACGCCTCGATCGTCAGCCAGTCGTCGTAGCCGCTCTTGCGGATGGCCGAGAATGTTTCCTTCCAGGGGATGTTGCCGCGCCCCGGCACGCCGCGATCGTTCTCCGATATATGGATATGCACGACATTCCTGCGATGCTTCGTATAGGCGCCGATCGGGTCGGCCTCCTCGATATTGGCGTGGAAGGTGTCGTACATCGCCTTGATGTGCGGCCGGTCGATGGCATCGATATGCTCCGACAGGTCGGCCATCGTGTTGAGGAGATAGCATTCGAAGCGGTTGAGCGCCTCGAGCCCGATGGTGACGTTCCGCTTGCCGGCATGATCGCCGATGGCGCGCTGCGAGGCGACGGAACGTTTCCTCTCGGCCGCGGTCGGCCCGGACCCGGAAAAGGCGCCGAGTGTCGAATGCAGCGGGCCGCTCAAAGTTCGGGCGCCGAGGGCATCTGCACAATCGATCGCCCATTTCATGTAGTCGACGCCGGCCTTGCGCGTTGCCGCATCGGCCGAGATCAGGTTCATCGCCGGATCGCCCATCGCTGAAACGGCGGTCCGTTCAAGCCCTATGCGATCGAGCAACTCGCCGAGTTTTCTGTAGTCGTCCGGCATACCGGCAAAGATCGGTATCTCGACGCCGTCGAAGCCGGTGGCCTTGATGTCGCGAAGCAATGGCTCGTGCTTCTTCGATACGGCCGTCGTCCACAAGAACATGCACATGCCGATTTTCATCGACGCCCCTCCCCAAAATGATCCCCCGCGAGGTCAATTTAAAGTTTCGTCCACGCTCCATTCTTCTTCGACGATTTCACGCAGGCCTCGATGAAGGCCATGCCCTCCACGCCGTCCTGAATGGTCGGGAACACGACGTCCTTGGCAGGCTTGCCGCCCTTGCGCCGCGCGGCGCGGATGGCGCGCGCGGCCTCCTGGTAGATGTTGGCGAAGCCTTCGAGATAGCCTTCGGGATGGCCGGAAGGAACGCGGCTGACACGGCCCGCAACCGGCAACGCGCCGGCACCGTTGCGGGTGATCAGCTGCTTGGGCTGGCCGAACGGCGTATACCAGAGATAGTTCGGATCGGCCTGCACCCATTCCAGCCCGCCCTTCGAACCATAGATGCGCAGCTTCAGCCCGTTCTCATGGCCGGGCGCCACCTGGCTTGCCCAGATCATGCCTTTTGCCGCATGCGTCTTGCCGACCGGCTTGAAGCGCAGCATCACGTTGACATTGTCGTCGAGCTGCCGTCCCGGCACGAAGGCGTCGAGATCGGCCGACAGCGTGTCGAGTTCCAGCCCGGAGACAAAGCGGGCAAGATTGTAGGCATGCGTGCCGATGTCGCCGAGCGCGCCGCCGGCACCGGCCTGCTTGGGGTCGGAACGCCACGCCGCCTGTTTTTGACCGGTGGCGGCAAGGTCCTCCGTCAGCCAGTCCTGCGGATATTCCGACTGCACGATGCGGATGTCGCCGAGCACGCCCTTGGCCACCATCTCGCGCGCCTGGCGGATCATCGGATAGGCGGTGTAATTGTGGGTCAGCACGAACACCTTGCCGGTCTTCTCGACGATCGCCGCGAGCTTCTTTGCCTCGGCCAGCGTCGTCGCCAGCGGCTTGTCGCAGATGACATGGATGCCGGCTTCAAGAAACGCCCTGGCCGCCGGCACATGCACATTGTTCGGAGTGACGATGGCCACCGCCTCGATGCCATCCGGGCGCTTTGCCTCGGCCTTGGCCATCTCGGCATAGGACGCGTAGCTGCGCGAAGGGTCGAGCCCGAGCTCGGCGGCAGAGGCCTTGGCGCGCGCCGGATCGGACGACAGCGCGCCGG
This sequence comes from Mesorhizobium sp. B2-1-3, assembly GCF_006442495.1. NCBI lineage: Bacteria > Pseudomonadati > Pseudomonadota > Alphaproteobacteria > Hyphomicrobiales > Phyllobacteriaceae > Mesorhizobium > Mesorhizobium sp. B2-1-3. The sequence goes on along the minus strand of NZ_VFWL01000020.1, from coordinate 44,971 downwards.
CGACCAGCACGAACTCATTGTCCATGCGCGCCGCGATCCGGTGCACCGCGCCGATGAAAGCGCCTTGCCCGCCACCGACCATGCCATAGCGGATCGGGCCGCCTCCCGTTTCCGACTTCGATGCACCGACCATGTCGTCTCCCTCGTGTCTGAGATACCTCCCCCTCGAGGGAGAGGGAAAACCCGCGCTAGATTCCCATCATGGCGCGCAGCACCTTCTTATCCGTGGCACCGCCGGCGAAATCGTCGAACGCCTTCTCCGTCACCCGGATAATGTGGTGCTGGATGAAGGGCGCGCCTTCGGCCGCGCCATCTTCCGGATGCTTCAGGCAGCACTCCCACTCCAGCACCGCCCAGGAATCATAATTGTACTGCGTCAGCTTGGAGAAGATGCCGCCGAAATCCACTTGTCCGTCGCCGAGCGAGCGGAAGCGGCCGGCGCGGTTCGTCCAGCTCTGGTAGCCGGAATAAACGCCTTGCCGCCCGGTCGGATTGAACTCGGCGTCCTTGACGTGGAAGGCCTTGATGCGCTCGTGGTAGATGTCGATGAATTCGAGATAGTCGAGCTGCTGCAACAGGAAGTGCGACGGATCGTAATTGATGTTGCAGCGCTTGTGGCCGCCGACCGCGTCGAGGAACATCTCGAACGTCGCCCCGTCGAACACATCCTCGCCGGGATGGATTTCGTAGCCGACGTCGACGCCATTGTCCTCGTAGACATCGAGGATCGGCTTCCAGCGCTTGCCTAGTTCTGCGAACGCCTCTTCGATCAATCCGGCCGGCCGCTGTGGCCAGGGATAGAGGTAGGGGAAAGCCAGCGCGCCGCTGAAGCTCACCGAGACGTCGAGCCCGAGATTGCGCGACGCCTTGGCCCCGAACTGCATCTGTTCGACCGCCCATTGTTGCCGCGCTTTGGGGTTGTTGTGCACCGAAGCCGGCGCAAAGCCGTCGAACTGCGCGTCATAGGCCGGATGCACCGCCACCAATTGCCCCTGCAGATGCGTCGATAGTTCGGTGATCTCAACGCCGGCGTCGGCACAGATGCCCTTCACCTCGTCGCAATAGGCCTTGGAAGACGCAGCCTTTTGGAGGTCGAACAAGCGCGCGTCCCAGGTCGGGATCTGCACGCCCTTATAGCCGAGGCCGGCCGCCCATTTTGTGATCGATGCAAGCGAATTGAACGGCGCTGCATCGCCCGCGAACTGCGCCAGGAACAGTCCAGGGCCCTTCATCGTCGTAGGCATCGGCATCCTCCCTCATTGTTGTCGCGCCCGAGCATAGCGCCGATTGAAGACAGGGCCAGCCACTTTGGTCTGTTCTCAACGGTCACTTGCATGCATTGTCATTCTGGTATTACCAAACGTGGCGATTTGGTCAAGCCTTGCCACTCACATTCAGAGCCTTCCACTGTGCCACGGGAGGGCAGCATAGTCCAATATAATCAATGGAGTAATCCAGACATCAAGTTGCCATCGCACAGTTCTTGCCGCGCGTGGGAAATTGCTGTAGACCTCGTCTTGGGCTCAATTGGTCGAACCAGTTTGCGAAGAAATGCTGGAACGCCCTGGGGAGGAACCGTCCGTCACATCCGGTGACGGCATGTTGCAGGCGAACCATTAGGGACGATCCGGGAAGGACAGACCATGCATCTTTCGACGCACAACTGGATGCGCGCGGAACCGTTGGAGACGACGCTCAAGCGCATCAAGAAATTCGGCTATGAGTCGATCGAGATTTCCGGCGAGCCCGACCAATACAAGACCAAGGAGACGCGCGCGCTCCTGAAGGAGCACGGCATACGCTGCTGGGGCGCCGTGACCTTGATGCTGGGCGAACGCAACCTTGCCGCCCGGGACCAGGGCCAGCGCGAGCGCTCCGTGCAATACGTCAAGGACGTGTTGACCATGGTCAGCGAACTCGACGGCGAGATCATCACGCTGGTTCCCGCGACCGTCGGCAAGGTCGTGCCGGACGGCACCGAGGAAGAGGAATGGAAGTGGGTGGTCGATGCCACCAGGGAGTGCTTCACCCACGCCAAGAAGGTCGGCGTCAAGATCGCGGTCGAGCCGCTCAACCGTTTCGAGACCTATCTGTTCAATCGCGGCGCCCAGGCCTTGGCGCTGGCCGACGCGGTCAGCCCGGAATGTGGCGTCTGCCTGGACGCCTACCACATCCATATGGAGGAATTTAACGTTTACGACGCGATCCGTAAGGTCGGAAAGCGCCTGTTCGACTTCCACGTCGCCGACAACAACCGCTTCGCCGCAGGCCTCGGCCAGATCGACTGGCCGAAGATCGTCGCGACCTTGCGGGAGGTCGGCTATGACGGGGCGCTGACCAACGAGTTCGTCGCGCCTGTCGACCGCACCCCGGCCGCGCCCTACCCCGACATGGTCGAACGCCACCCGGTCGACATCTCGCCCGAGCAGCTCAAATTCATCCAGGATCACGGCTCCAGCGTGCTGACGGAAAAGTTCTACACCGACCAGATGCGGATCACTGCCGAAACGCTGCTGCCGCTGATCAAGTAGCCGATCCGATTGGGAATGAGCCCTCCCGCCATCCGGCGGCAGGGCCGGGGAAGACCATGCGCATCAAAAGCGTCCAGGCCTGGTGGATTCGCATACCGATCGAGGCGGCCAAGCAGCACCGCAGCGATTTCGGTCAGGTGACGACCTTCGACGCCGCCATCCTGCGCATCGAAACCGATGACGGGCTGGTCGGCTGGGGCGAAGGCAAGAACGCCGCCGGCAGCGCCGGCAGCTATGGTGCGCTCGTCCATATGCTGAACCGCGAGGTCGGGCCGCAGCTCGTCGGCCGCGATCCGGCCGATATCGGCATCATCTGGGAAATGCTCTACAACGGCGTGCGCCACGACAGCGCGGCGCGCGCCGGCCATGCCATGCCGCAGCTGGCGCGGCGCGGCATGAGCGTGGCCGCCATCAGCGCCGTCGACATCGCGCTCTGGGACATACTGGGCAAATCGCTCGGGCAGCCGGTCTGGCGGCTGATCGGTGGGCGCAAGCTCGATCGCATGCCGGCCTACGCCTCGGGTGGCTGGGCGTCCGCCGACGCGATCGGCGACCAGCTCAAATCCTATGTCGCCAGGGGCGGCTTCAAGGCGCTGAAGATGCGCATCGGCGCCATGGATGGCGCCGCGCATGTGTCGGCCGCTCGCGTTCGCGCCGCCCGTGAGGCGCTCGGCCCCGACGTCGAGTTGATGGTCGACGCCCATGGCACCTATACGGTGGCGGAGGCCAAGCGTTTCATCCATCTCGCCGGCGATCTCGACCTTGCCTGGTTCGAGGAGCCGGTGACCGCCGACGACAAGTCCGGCCTTGCCGAAGTCCGTGCCTCCGGCGCCATACCGATCGCCACCGGCGAAAGCGATGCGACCCGCTATGCCTTCCGCGACCTCGCCGTGCTCAAGGCCGCCGACATCTTCCAGCCCGATCCCGCCTTCTGCGGCGGCATCAGCGAGGCCATGAAGATCGGAACCATCGCCAGCGCCTTCAACCTGCGCTTTGCGCCGCATCTATGGGCCGGCGCGCCCTGCTTCTTCGCCGGGCTGCATGTCTGCGCCGCCTCGCCGTCGAGCTTCACCGTCGAATATTCGCTCGGTGCCAATCCGATGATCCACGACCTTGTCGAAGAGACTGTCGAAGCCAGGGACGGTATGATAGCGATCCCCGAAAAACCCGGATTGGGATTCACCATTTCGGAGCGATTCCTGGAGGCGCACGCGCAACGCAATTGACGATGAAAGAAAACAACCTTCTCGCGGAGCTTGCCGCCTATCTGTTCTCCCATTCCGACAAGGAGACGGGCCGAACCCCGTCGGAACGCGAACTGGCGGAGCATTTCGGCGTCAGCCGCGGCCAGATCCGCGAGGCGCTGGCCATTCTCGAGGCCATGCGCATCGTCGAGCGCAGGGCCAAGTCCGGCATCTATATCGACACCAAGCAGGCCAGCGTCGAGGCGCTGGCGCTGTTCGCGCGCGCCGGCCTGCCGCTCGATCCCTTGCAGATCTACGAGACGGTCGAATTGCGCAAGATCCATGAGATCAAGGCGGCCGAACTTGCATGCTCGCGTGCCACCGAGGAGAATTTCGAACGGCTGCGCGAGATCCTGAAGGCCTCGGAAGAACGCATCGCGGCAGGCGAAGGCCTCGCCAAGGAGGACCGCGAATTCCATCTCGAGATCGTGCGCGCCACCAAGAATGGCGTCTTCCACAACATCTGCAGCGTTTACTATTTGATGGGCGAGCAGCGCCTACCGATCTACTTCAACGATCCGGAGCGCAGCGTGCGCTCGCATGCCGAACACATCCAGATATACGAGGCGCTGCTGCGGCGCGACGGCAATCTCGCCCAGGCGCTGATGAGCGCCCACCTGCAGGGCGCGGAAAGCTACTGGAAGGGGCTGATCGAAGGCCTCGGGGCGGCGTCGCAAAACCCGACGCTCGAACAGGCCTGACGGGGATGACGCGCATCCTGTCGACGCACAGACTGCATCCGCGCGCCGCGGCCATGCTGGCGGGGGCGGGTGAGCTTGTCGTCGCCTCGGCCATCGATCCGGGCACGCTGGCCGCCGAGGCGAGGAATGCCGACATCGTCATTGTGCGCGCGCCCCTGCCGCCACTGTTGTTCGAGGGTGCCACTAGGTTGCGGGCAGCGATCCGCCATGGCGCCGGGCTCGACATGATCCCGATGGAAGCAGCGACCGTGGCAGGTGTGCTGGTCGCCAACGTGCCGGCGGTCAACGCACGCTCCGTGGCCGAGCATGTGATGTTTGCAGCCCTCGCCCTGCTTCGGCAGTTTCGTGTCGTCGACCGCGACCTGCGCGCCAAGGGCTGGCTTGCCGGTCGCGAGCACGCGAATTCCAACATCGAGCTCGCCGGCAAGACGATCGGCATCGTCGGTCTCGGCGCCGTCGGACAGGCCGTTGGCCATATCGCCGCGCATGGGTTCGACCTGAAAGTGGTCGCAACGACCCGCAGCATGCAGCCGGCGCCGGACAAGGTCGGCTTCCTGTCGATCGACGCGCTGGTCGAGCAGAGCGACATCATCGTCCTGTGCTGTCCGCTGACGCCGGAAACGCGCGGCCTGATCAGCCGCGAACGCATATCGCGCATGAAACCCAACGCGCTGCTGATCAACGTGTCGCGCGGGCCCGTCGTCGATGACGACGCGCTGATCGAGGCCTTGCGGGAGCGCCGCATCGGCGGTGCCGCGCTCGACGTGTTCTCGACGCAGCCGCTGCCACCGGATCATCCCTATTTCAGCTTCGACAATGTCGTCATCACCCCGCACATGGCCGGCATCACCGAGGAATCGATGATGCGCATGGGCGTTGGCGCGGCCGGCGAGGCCCTGCTGGTGCTGGCAGGCAAATTGCCGGTCAATCTGCGCAACCCGGAAGTGGTCGGGCACTATCGGCGACGGTTTCCCGCCGACAGCTAGACCATCGCCGTTTCGCCCCAATTCTTCGCGACGCTGGAGCCATGTCCGTTCTCCGCCTCGCATTCCTTTGCCTTGCCACCACTTCAGCGGGCCTGCTGCGCTCGCTCGCCGCGGCCGAAAGCAGCTATGTCTATTGCGACAACGGGCTGCGCTGCTTCAAGGCTCCCTGCCCATCGAACAGCGTGCTCGACCTCGCCACCGGCAAGATCATCAAAGGCGTGTCGATCGACACCGGCGGATTGCCGACGAAGGACAAGGCGATGGTCGAGGCGTCGGATGCGCTCTCTGCCGGCAAGATTGTCGTCAGGGGATCGATCGAGCGACGCACCCAGACCATCACCGGCAAGCAATACAGCCTGCCGTGGCTGATCGCGACGGCCGTCGAGCGCGCCGCCAAGGACAGCGAACGCAAGCACTGCTCTTCACACTGACATTCGGTTCAGTCCCGATCAGCCGCCCAGCAATCTCTCCACTTCAGCGGCGATGCTCAGCAGACGGCGGTCATGGCCGTGGCGCGCCACCAGCATCAAGCCGGCCGGCAGCGCCATGCCTGGTATCGGCAGCGAGATCGCGCAGAGATCGAACTGGTTGGCCACCTGCGTGTTGCGCAGCAGCAGGCCCTCCGTGCGATCGCGCAGACCGGCATCTTGCGCCAGGGACACGATGGTCGGCGCCGTCACCGGCGTGGTTGGCAGGGCCAGCACGTCGACCGACGTCAGCCGCTCATCCATGGCGGCGGCCAGCACGGCACGGCGACGCAGTGCCCTGATGTAAACCGGGGTCGGCAGCATTGCCGCCCGCGACAAGGGTCCGCTCACATGCGGGTCAACCGGCACCGGAGAGCCCGCCGCCAGCCAGTCTGCATGCACTTCGGCCCCTTCCATCGCGGCGATCGAACCACGTTTTGTGACCGCGCGAAGGTCCGCGATCAGGTCGTCGATCGACAGGTCCGCGACCCGTGCGCCGGCCTGCTCGATCTTGCCGAGGCAGCGCTCGAACGCTGCTGCCACCGCGCCTTCAGTCTCTCCGAAAAGCACGCCGCGCGGGAGACCGATGCGCAACCCCGCAAGGGCGAGTGGCGCCGGCAGCGCCAAGTCCTCGCCCGCCATCACCGCATCGGCCGCGGCGCATTGCGCCACGGTGCGGGCGAGCGGGCCGACCGAGTCCAGCGTGGCCGACAGTGGAAAGGCGCCTGTGAGCGGCACCCGCCGCGCCGTCGGCTTGAAGCCGACGACGCCGTTAAGTGCCGCCGGAATACGGATCGATCCGCCAGTGTCGGAACCGATGGAGATTTCGCTCGTCCCCTCGCCGACGGAAACGCCGGCGCCGGAGGAAGAGCCGCCGGGAATGCGGTCGGCATCGGTCGCGTTGCCAGGCGTGCCATAGTGCTGGTTGTCGCCGATGGCGGTAAAGGCGAACTCGGTCATGTTGGTCTTGCCGATGATCACCGCGCCGGCTTGCCGCAGCCGGCGCACAATCATGGCGTCGCCAATTGCCGGCGCAGCATCCTTGAGCAGCAGTGATCCGGCCGTGGTCGCCTCGCCGCAGACATCGAACAGGTCCTTGATCGAAATGATCGTTCCGTCGAGCGGTCCGAGCCTCACGCCGGCCCTCCGCCGCGCGTCGGCGGCATCGGCTGCGGCTCGTGCGGCTTCGGTATAGAGTTTCGTGAACACACGTTCTTCACCGGCACGGGCGGCGAGACGCGCAAGGATAGTTTCCAGGTGATCGCGGACGGATTGCATCTTCGGTGTCGGACTCCGGACCTCTGGGACGTCTTAAGCTTAGCAGCCAGCGCGTGGCGTGCCGAGACTTAACCCGGCGCGGGCGGTTTTGCACCCCTGGCGGACGCAAGGAAGAGAACGATGCTCTACAAAGGCAGCTGTCATTGCGGCAAGGTCGCCTTCGAGTTCGAGGCGGAACTGACCGAAGCCGTGCGGTGCAATTGCTCGATCTGCTCGCGCAAGGGCGCCTTGCTGTGCGCCGTTCCGCATCAGGCGCTGCGGGTGCTGGCCTGGAGCGACGAGATCGGCACCTACACATTCGGCAACTGCGCCATCGCGCACCGCTTCTGTCGCACCTGCGGCATCCATCCTTTCGCCGAGGATGTGCGCGAGGGGAGTGAACGCAGCGCCTACATTAACGTCAACTGTGTCGCCGATGTCGATCCGTCCGCCTTGTCGATCTTCGACTTCGATGGGCGTTCAGCCTGAATTTCGCCGGCAGCCTGCCGCGTCTGCCTGTCAGCGACGCCGCCATCGCAAAGGCAACGGCCCGAGAACCATGATGGTTCTCGGGCCGTTGCGCAAGTCAGGGATGGTTGTCGGGAGAGCCTACTCGGCGCGTTTTGGGGCGAGCAGAAACACCACGACTGCCGCCAGCAAAGTCGCCACGCCGCAATAGGCGAAGGCACTGGCGACGCCGGCATGATCGACCAGCAGGCCGCCAAAGACGGCGCCGAGCGCAATCGCCACCTGGAAGGTGGAGACCATCAGGCCGCCGGCGCTCTCGGCTTGATCGGGCGCGGCCCGCACCAGCCATGTCTGCAGCCCGACCGGCACCGCGCCGAAGGCAAAGCCCCAGGCCGCCACGGCGGCGGCGGCGATCGCCGGCGAGGCGCCGAAGACCAGCATCGAGGCGGCGGCCACTGCGATCAGCAGGGGTGCCAGCGCGACGGCGGCCTTGAGATTGCGTTCGGCCAGGATGCCGCCGGCGATATTGCCGAAGAAGCCGCCTATGCCATAGGCCAGGAGCACCAGCGAGATTGTCTCGATGCCGAGCATCGGGATCTTCTCGAGGAAGGGGCGCACATAGGTGAAGCCGGCAAAGTGCCCCGAAGCGACCAGCAGCACGACCAGCAGCGCCACCCTGATCGACGGGCGCTCCAGCACCTCGAGCAAAGTGCGGAAACTTGCCACGCCCATCGGCGGCAGTTTCGGAATGGTGGCCACCTGCACCAACAACGCCAGCGCGGCGACGACCGTGGCGATCATGAAAGCCGTGCGCCAGCCCCAGATATCACCGACATAGGCGCCGACAGGGGCGGCGGTGACGGTGGCCAGCGAAACGCCGGTCAGGATGATCGACATGGCGCGTGGCATCAACCGCATCGGCACCAGCCGCAACGCCATGGCCGCCGACATCGCCCAGAAGCCGCCCAGCGCAACGCCGAGCACGACGCGGGCAAGCAGAAGCATGGGCAGCGATGAGGCAAAGGCGGCCAAAAGGTTCGAGGCGATCAGAAACGCGGTCAGCATCCACATCACCAGCCTGCGATCCATGCGCCGTGTCATGATCGCCATTGTGGGGGCGGCAATGGCGCCGACGATCGCGGTCGCGGTGACCGCTTGTCCCGCAACGCCTTCGCTGACGCCGAGATCGCTCGCCATCGGCGTCAACAGGCTGGCGGGCAGGAATTCCGCCGTAACGAGACCGAAAACACCAAGCGCCAGCGAGACGACGGCGCCCCATGCCGGCTCGGTTCGTTCCCCCTGATCGACAGTGTTCAATAGGGCGGCGTCGACGACGCCCGTCGCGGGTTCGGCCATGGTCAGTCTCCGATGAAGTTGCAGCGCAACATTTGGCTGCACTGCAACATAGGGAGTGACGGCCTGGAGTTTCCATGCTAGAAACACCATTATGTTTGACCGTTCGTCCAAAATTCGGACCACTGGCGATCCGCTGACCGACATATTGCGCGGGCTGCGTCTCGACGGCGTCGACTACGCCCGTTGCGAAATGCGGGAGCCTTGGGGCATCCAGTTTCCGGCCCAGGCAGCGGCGCGATTCCACTTCATCGGCCGCAAGGGCTGCTGGCTGATGCAGCCCTCGGGCGAGTGGGTCGAGCTCAAGGCGGGCGACGCGGCACTGCTGCCGCGTGGCGCAGCGCATGTGCTGGCAAGCGAACCGGGCACCAAGGCTTGGCCGATCCAGGGCTACGCGGCCGAAGAAGTCTGCAAGAACGTCTATTGCATGTCCAATGAAGCCATGTGCCCCGATGGTCGCTGTCCGGGCACGCTGCTGTTTTTCGGCAGCATGTACTTCAACATCGATGGCCTGCATCCCCTGCTCGGCATGATGCCTGATGTCATGCGCGCGCATGAACTCGAAGCTTATGAGCCGGGTATTCCGCATCTCCTGGACTCGATGGCGCGTGAAGTGACGATGGAGCGCGTCGGCTCCGGCGGCATTCTGGCGCGGCTCGCCGACGTCCTTGCCGCCACCGTGATCCGCTCATGGGTCGAGCGCGGCTGCGGCGATTCAAGCGGTTGGATCGCGGCGGTCAGGGATCCCGACATCGGGCGCGTTCTGGCCGCCATCCATCTCGAACCGGACCGCGACTGGACCGTCGAGGCGCTCGCCAGGATGATGGGCGCCTCGCGATCGGGCTTTGCCGAGCGTTTTGCCACCATTGTCGGCGAGACGCCGGCCAGGTACGTCACCCAGGTGCGCATGCACCAGGCCCGACAATGGCTGGTGCGCGATCGCCAGAAGATTTCCGTCGTCGCCACACGCCTGGGTTATGAGTCGGACGCCGCCTTCAGCCGGGCCTTCAAGCGCGTCATCGGCTCGGCTCCCAGCCACCTGCGTGCCGAGGAACATGCTGAGATCCGCCAGGCCGGCTGAAGCGGCAGGCCGTGACTCCAGGCTGGAGCAATTCCGTCCGGAATTGCCCGAAGAGGTACAGCAGTTCAGCGTTTCCGTGGGACGCTGAACTGCTGTAGGAATCGGCATGGACTTGACCTCGCCCAACGACACTGTGCCGGCCCCGGGGGGTGCGTTGACCGAGATGTTGCGCGCGCTGCGCCTCGAGGGCGTCGACTATGGCCGCTGCGAACTGGGCGCGCCTTGGGCCGTGCTCTTTCCGGTGCAGAAGGCGGCGCGGTTTCACTTCATCGGCCGTGCCGGATGCTGGCTGCTTTCGCCACTAGGCGAATGGATGGAACTGAAAGCCGGCGATGCATTGCTGTTGCCGCGCGGCGCCGAGCATATCCTTGCCAGCGCACCCGGTGTACAAGCCGAACCGCTCGAAAGCTACAGCGTCGAGCCCCTGCAGGACAATGTCTACGCCGTCTCGAACGGCGGCCATGGTGCAAAAACGCTGCTGTTCTGCGGCAGCATGCACTTCAACCACGATGGCTCGCATCCACTGCTGGCCATGATGCCGAATATGCTGCGCGCGAAGGAGCTGATGGCCGGCGAGCCAGGCATCCCGCATTTGCTGGAAGCCATGGCCGACGAGGCGACGAGGAACCGGGCCGGCTCCGGCATGATGCTGGCGCGGCTGGCCGATGTATTGGCCGCAGCCATCATCCGCTCCTGGGTGGAGAACAGCGCCGGTGACATCACGGGTTGGATCTCGGCGATCAAGGATCGGGACATCGGCCGCGTGCTGGTCGCCATTCATCGGCAGCCTGACAGGAACTGGACCGTCGAAGCGCTGGCCCGCGAGATGGGCGCCTCACGGTCGGCTTTTGCCGAACGTTTCACGGCCATCGTCGGAGAGACACCGGCAAAATATGTCGCCGGGGTACGCATGCATCAGGCAAGGCGGTGGCTCGAGGAAGAAGGGATGCGGGTGTCGGTGATCGCCGCCAGATTGGGCTACGATTCGGAAGCGTCGTTCAGCCGGGCCTTCAAGCGCATCGTCGGCAGCGCGCCCAGCCATTTGCGCGCCGCGGGCGGCGCCTCGGGAAAAGGCTAAATCAACGCTGTTTGCAGTGGCGATTTCCGGCCTGGATGAATTGCCAAGTGTTCCGGACAGAATGCCATTCCCGGCTTGGCCATTTGCAATAGCTTGTCATCCAACAGACGAGCGCTGGCGGCAAGTCGGCCCGAAGAGGAGAAGCGATGCCAAATCACTTAAAGATCCTGACGCTGGCCGCAATGCTCACTATCCCCGGCCGTGCCTTCGCCCTTGAGGACAGCTATCTGCCGGCCAGCAAGATTCCCTATGTTTCTGAGGCGCCGGACCAACCGCAGCGTCTCGGACCGCTATGGGGAGAAAGGGCCAAGGGCCCCGCGGGTACCTTGCTGAAAGTCCCGGGCAACTGGCACGCCCCTGTTCATGCGCACACCGCCGATTATCGCGCCGTGGTGATCCAGGGCCTATGGGCGCACTGGCAGATGGACGGCGGCGAGGCGAGCAAGGTCGAGCTGCCTCCCGGATCCTACTGGACCCAGAAGGCCAATGAGATGCATGCCGACGCCTGCCTCTCGGAGACGGAATGCGTGATCCTGCTGATCAACACCGAGCCCTATGAGACCTATCTGCCGAAGTAGAGGTGCGGGACGGCTGTCCGGCCGGCATTGCTGCGGGGGCTCAGAACTCGGGTTAACAAGACCTGACCACAGCCAGTCCCGCTGTGCCAGTTTCCCATGATAGGAATTTTTTCTTGACTGGGTGAAGGCAACTATGGTAGATATTTGGTTATGGTGCTGAGTTGCGCCAGGGACCCGCCGCACAGGCGGGTTTTTCCGTTCAATGCTTCATCAACAGCGCACCGACGAAGGCTCCGGAGGGACCCGTTAACCCGGATTCCTTGCCCTGCCGCAAGTCGGGCTTTTTGTTTAGGGCGCTGTCCGGAACATCGCATTCGCGATATTCGCCTCATCCGGCGTGCCGCAAACTCACGCCGCTGCCCTTGTCGAACAGCACCACCTTGTCCGGATTCCAGGCAAAGCGCACCGGCTGCTCGATCGCGACATCGGTCCGCGCCGGCACCGTGGCGCGCAGCGTGGTCTCGCCCACGCGCAGCGTCAGGATCTTTTCCACGCCATGGTTTTCGACGTCGTGGACGCGCGCCTCGACCGGCGCACCGCTCTCGAGATAGACGTCCTCGGGGCGGATGCCGAAGACGAGCGGGCGACCGTCGGTCGCCGCACTCGCCTTGGCTCCCCCTGAAAGCGGCAATTCGAAATTCAGCGGCGCCATGACCGCACGATCGTTGACCACCCTGCCGTCGATGAGGTTCATCGGCGGCGAGCCCACGAAGCTCGCCACATAGGTGTCGCGCGGATTGTTGTAGATCTCATGCGGCGTGCCGGTCTGGACGATGCGGCCATGGTTGAGCACGCCCACCTTGTCGCCCATGGACATCGCCTCGATCTGGTCGTGGGTGACGAACAGGAAGGTGGCGCCGAGCTGCATCTGCAGGTTCTTCAGTTCCGTGCGCAGCGCCTCGCGCAGCTTGGCGTCGAGCGCCGACAGCGGCTCGTCCATCAGGAACACGCGCGGCTTGCGCACGATGGCCCGGCCGATCGAGACGCGCTGCATCTCGCCGCCCGACAGCCGGTCGGTCTTGCGGTCGAGCAGATGCTCGATCCTGAGCGTCCGCGCCGCGCGGTCGACGCGGTCCTTGATTTCGGCGTCGGGCAGCCGCCGGATCTTCGGCTTCAGCGGGAATTCGAGGTTTTCGCGCACCGTATAGCGCGGGTAGAGCGAATATTGCTGCAGCACCAGCGCCACGTCGCGCTCGGCGGCGCCCCAGTCGGCAACGTCGATCCCGTCGATGAAGACCTGGCCCTCGCTCGGTTTTTCCAGTCCGGCGATCAGCCGCAGCGTCGTTGTCTTGCCCGCGCCCGTCTCGCCGAGCAGGACGAAGAACTCGCCATCGGCGATGTCGAGGTCGAGCCCGGTCAGGGCCGTGTGATTGCCGAACGTCTTGGAGATGTTCTTGAGCTGGATATGGGCCATCAGAGTCTCACTCCGAGCGACTTGCCGCTCGCCGCGTCGAAGAAATGCGCCTGTGTCGGATCGATCCTGGCGAACACCCTCTCGCCGGGACCTGAAATGAAGCCGCTCTTGGTGCGGGCGCGCAGCATCTTGGAGCCGACTTTCAGGTCGACGATGTCGAACGAGCCGAGCGGCTCGACGATCTGCGTCTCGACCGCCATGAAGCCCTCCGCCGCCTCACGGCTGATGAGGACGCCTTCCGGCCTGATGCCGAGTGCCAGCCGGCCGCCCGCATGGCCGTTGAGCTTCGACAGGAGCGCGCGCGGGAATTCGAAACCGGTTGGCGCATCGCCCACCGTCACCGAGGCCGACGAGGCTTTTTCGGCCACCGCCGCGTCGGCCACGTTCATCACCGGACTGCCGACGAATTGCGCGACGAACAGGTTGGCCGGGTGCGAATAGACCTCGTCGGGGGAGCCGACCTGCTGGAGAACCCCCTCATGCATGATGACGATGCGATCGGCGAGGCTCATCGCCTCGATCTGGTCATGGGTGACGTAGATGGTGGTCGAGCCTTGCTTGATGTGCAGCCGCTTGATCTCGGCCCGCATCTCCTCGCGCAGCTTGGCGTCGAGCGCGCCGATCGGCTCGTCCATCAGCATCGCCTTCGGCCGCCGCACCAGTGCCCGGCCGATCGCCACGCGCTGCATGTCGCCGCCCGACAGCGCCGACGGTTTCTTGCCGAGCAGGTCCGTGATTTGCAGCGTCTTGGCGACCGAGCGAACTTCCTGGTCGATTTCGCTCTTGCTCTTTCGCGTGGCGCGCAAGGGAAAGGCGATGTTCTCGTAGACGCTCATATGCGGGTACAGCGAGAACGACTGGAAGACCATGGCGATGTCGCGATCGGCGGCCTTCAGATGCTGGATGGGCTTGCCGTCGATGAGGATGTCGCCCTCGTCGATCGTCTCCAGCCCGGCAATGGCGCGCAGCGTCGTCGTCTTTCCACAGCCCGACTGGCCGAGCAGCACGATGAACTCGTTGTCTTCGATCCTGAGGTTGAGGTCCTTGATGACCTGGACGGCGCCGAAGAACTTCTGGACGCCGCGAAGCTCGATCTGGGTCAATGCTGCGCTCCCGGATTTCGCTGCGGATCGCCTGACTGGCCGGTCCCGGCTTCCTCTTGCGGTGCGATCTTGGAGGTGATGTTGAAGCCGATCAGGCCGATCAGGATGATGGTCAGCCCATAGCTGTGCAGCAGCAAGCTCCAGGGCTGGCATAGCGCAATGATGCCGAGCACCATCAGCACCTGGCTGCCTGGTTCCAGATATTTCTGGTTGATGGCGCGAAAGCTCATTTGCGGATCGCTCCGAAGGACATGCCGCGCAACAGGTGATTACGAAGCAGGAAGGTGAAGATGGCGACAGGAAGCAGGAACAGGAAAGTGCCGGCGGCGATCACCGTCCAGTCCGGCAGCCCGGAGCCGACCTGGCTCGGGATGAACGGCGGTGCCGTCTGGGCGCGGCGATTGGTCATGATCAGCGCGAAGGCATATTCGTTCCATGCCGTGATGAAGCAGAACACGGCCGTGGCGGCGATGCCGGTGGCGGCTTCGGGCAGCACGATCTTGAAGAAGGCTTCCATGCGCGTATAGCCGTCGACGAGCGCCGCTTCCTCGTACTCCTTCGGGATCTCGTCCATGAAACCCTTCATCAGCCAAACCGAGAAGGACAGGTTGAAGGCGGTGTAGAGGATGATCAGCCCGATATGGGAATCGTTGAGGCCGACCGCCCGGTACATCAGGAACATCGGGATCGCCACCACCACGGGCGGCAGCATGCGGGTCGACAGAATGAAGAACAAAAGGTCCGCCTCGCCTTTGACCCTGAAGCGCGAGAAGCCATAGGCGGTGAACGTACCCATGCCGACCGCCAGCACCGTCGAGGTGATCGCGACGATCAGCGAATTCATGAAACGGTTCGGATAGCCCGACCATTGCACCTGGCCCTTGCCGTCGCGCACGATCTTTTCGCCGCCGTCGAAGACGACGCGTTCCCACCAGGGCGCCGCCGCATATTCTTCCGGCGAAGGCGGGCTGCGCAATTGCGAGCGCTTGGTGAACAGCTTCACGAAGGGCGATATCTCCGGCTGGAACACGACCGTCGGCGGGATGGTGGTGGCAAGATTGCGCGGCTTGAACGCCGTCGAGGCGATCCAGTAAATCGGCGCCAGGAAGATCACTGTCGCCACCAGCACGGCGACGATTGCGACGCGGTTGAGGGCGATCTCGGAAGAAGTGCGGACGGCGGCCATCTCAGCGCTCCTTCACTTTGTTGAGATATTTGACGTAGATGTTGGTGATGGCCAGCACCATGATCAGCACGATGTAGGCGAGCGCGCAGGAGCGCCCGGTCTGCCATTCCTGGAACGCCATCTTGTAGAGCCGGATCGAGATCAGTTCAGCCGTCGGCTGGGTGGTCAGGATGTAGGCCAGATCGAAGGTCTTGAACGCTTCCATGGTGCGGAAGATGACGGCGATCATGAGGATCGGCGCGACCAGCGGCAAGGTGATGCGGAAGAAGGTGTAGAACGGACCGGCGCGGTCGATAGCGGCGGCTTCGTAGAGGTGCTTCGGCACCGCCGAGAGGCCGGCCAGCGACAGCAGCATGACGAAGGGCGACCACATCCAGATGTCGGTCAGCGCCACCGCGTAGAGTGCCATCTTGGGGTCGGCCAGCCACTCGAAATTGCCAAGCCCGAGCGCATAGTTGATGACGCCCCATGACGGATCGTAGAGCAGTTTCCAGAACAGGCCGACGACGGCCATCGACAGCATCATCGGCAGCAGCAGCAGGGTCGTCAGCAGCCCCTTCAGCGGGATGTCGCGGTTGAGCAGCATCGCCACGCCGAAGCCGACCAGCAACTGTCCGGCGACCGAGATGATCACGTATTTGGCGGTGATGGCGAAGTTGGACCAGACATAGGGGTCGCTGAGCAGGTCGCGGTAGTTCTGCAACCCGACGAAATTCGCCGGCGCGTTGGTCGAGGCGCGGAAATCGGTGAAGGAATAGCCGAGCGAATAGATCAGCGGAAAGATGTTGAAGACGATCAGGAACAGGATCGTCGGGATGATGAAAAGATTGCGGATCGAAATATCGCTAAGGCCACGCGCGGCCGCGCGTGAAGATCTGTCCAGCGTGGTGATCATCGTGGTCGCCAAGACCCTGCTCCCGCTTGAAGAAAAAGAAACGGAGGAGGCATGAGCGCCCCCTCCGTGGGACATGAACGATTATTGGCCGCGGCCGTATTTCTTGAAGGTCGCGTTCCAGTCGGCGGCCAGTGCGTCGAGCGTTTCCTTGGCGGTGCCTTCGCCGCCGATCATGTAGGGATAGACGCGCTGGTTGAGCTGCTGGAGCAGTTCGGCATATTCCGGCACCGCCCAGAAATCCTTCACCTTGAACATGGTCTCGTAGAAGGCCTTGTTGTAGGGCGTCGCATTCTGGAACTCTTCGGACTTGAGCACGGCTGCGCTGCAGGTGTAGCCGCCGAGTGCCGCCCACTTCTTCTGGGTCTCGTCCTTGATGAACCATTCGAGGAACTTCATCGCCTCGTCCTGCTTCTGCGAGTAGGAGACGACGGAGATGCCCTGGCCACCGAGTGCGGCGAACTGGTCGCCGTTCGGCCCGGGAGGATTGGCGAAGAAGCCGGTGTTCTTGGCGTTCGGGTTCGACGCCTCGTTGATCAGCGAGGGGAAGAACGCGAAGTAGTTCATGCTCATCGCGGCCAGGTTTTCGGTGATCGCCTGGTTGTCCTCGACGAAGAACGACTTGGCCCAGCCCGGAGGCGTGAACTTGTAAAGCTCCTTATAGGCGTCGAGCGCGGCGACAGCCTTGTCGGAGTTGATGAAACCGTCGACCTTGTAGGTCGAATAGTCACCCAGTTCGCCGCCATAGGAGAACAGCGCGTTCTCGAAGCCCATCGCCATCGCGTCATAGGAATTGTCGGTGTAGATGGCGATGCCGTATCTCTTCTGGTCCGGCCGGTGGAAGAATTCGGCGATGTCGCGCAGCGCCTTGAAATCCTTCGGCACGTCGAGGTCGTAGCCGTATTTGGCCTTGAAGGCTTCCTTCTCCTTGGGATCCTCGAACCAGTCCTTGCGATAGGACCAGCCGACGGCGTCGCCTTCGAGCGGGATGGCCCAGTACTTGCCGCTGTTGCCAGGATATTCGGCGTAGTACTTCACCGTCGCCGGCGCCATCACCTCGCCGAGCTTGTGCTTGTTGAAGAAGTCGGTGAGGTCGACATAGTGGCCACCGGTCGAGCCGGCGCCGAGCCACTGCGAGTCGCCGACGACCAGGTCGTAGGCATCGCCATGAGCGTTGAACTCGGTGAAGGCCTTGGTCTGGAAGTCGGCCCAGGGCGTGGTCTCCACCGTGATCTTGACGCCGGTTTCCTTCTCGTACTCGTTGCCGAGTTCCTGGAGGTAGTTGGCAGGATCCCATTCCGCCCAGAAGATGGTGAGCGATTTGTCCTGGGCGTAGACGGATGTTCCGCAGGCAAGTGTCAAGCCGATACCAGCAAGCAAGCTGGTCACTATCTTGCGCATGATGTTTCCTCCCTTGTGCGCATTCTACCGTATCAAGCGAACCGGCAAACTGGGCCGGCCCTGGTAGTTCCTCCCTTGGTCGCGCCTTCCGGTTTGGAGCCTCCTCGCCCGTCCGGAAATGGATCGCAGCCCTCACTTTCGATCCGCTTTTCTCCTTTGATCTGGTATTACCAATTTTGAAGCTCCGTCAAGCCCTTTCTTGAGCAATGGTGACAGCTCGAAGTCTCGAATTCCAGCCTTATCTGCCTGTTTTTCCTAAATTTTCCTACTCATTGATAGACATCGGCCTTGTTCATGCTTCAGCATTGCGGTTAATATCGGCAACCAGTATGCAAATCTGGTAGAACCAGATACCTGCTATTTCGTGACCCTTGTTGGTTGGCTTGCCTGTGCTTCGGACACTGATTCCGCGATCGCCGCGCGCACCAGGGCGACCGCCGCCCACTGGGCAACGGACATCGTCCGGCGACCGTCCAGTCCCCAGATGTCCTTCAGCACGATAAGCACCTCGACGCCGAAGATCAGCGACAGCGCCTGCGCCAGCCGCTGAAGGTCGCGCGGCGGCAGCCGGCCCTTGAGCGGAGCGAGCGCGTCCTGAAGCAACTCGACGCGGTGGCCGCGCTTGAAGGTCGGTTCGCTGCCCAAAGTGCCGGCCTGGCGCCGCGCCCACTGATCGAGCGACAGTTTCAACGCCGCCTTGAATGTGGCCTCGAAAGCCTCGATGCGCGGCATGGCCGTATCGAAGAGCTCGGCGACGCGGCGCTCGGCATCGGCAGAGGTGGATTTCCAGGTGAGGATCGGCCCGAGCCCCTCGTTAACCACTGCCTGCACCAGTGCCGCCTGGCTCGGAAAATACCGGTAGGCGGTGGCGCGGGACACCTGCGCCGCCTCGGCAACCTCGCTGACCGAAGGTGTCGCGCCTGCCTGCATCAGCTTCGTCGCCGTCTCCAGCATCAGCCGTTTCGTGCGCGCGCGCGGTCCACGCTCTGGTCCCCCGGCGGTGTCGTCGCTTGCTGCGGCGTGTTGACGTGAGACATCCATACCAATATGATACGCGCGTCTCAAAAAATTGCAATGACCTCCTCGTTTTCGGAATGGCTAGGTTGACGCTCTGTAGAGCACTGAGCCTCTGGGTGACTTGGACCGGCAGAGGGAGGCATCGATGAAGCGCATTTATGTGGTGGGCACCGCGGACACCAAGGGTGAGGAACTCGCCTTCCTGGCCGACGCGATCGCCGCCACGGGTGCCGCTGTCTGCCGGGTCGACGTCGGAACGCGCGGCGCGAGCGTGCCGGTCGACATTGCCGCTGAGGATGTGGCAGGCCACCATCCCGGCGGGCGAGACGCGGTGCTCGCCGGCGATGACCGCGGCACCGCGGTCGCCGCGATGGGCATTGCCTTCGCTCGCTTTGTCCAATCGCGAAACGACATTGCCGCCATGATCGGCATCGGCGGCGGCGGCGGCACGTCGATCATTAGCGCAGGCATGCGCGCGCTGCCGCTCGGCCTGCCCAAGATCATGGTCTCGACGCTCGCTTCCGGCGACACCGCGCCCTATGTCGACATCTCGGACATCGTCATGATGCCGTCGGTGACCGACATGGCCGGGCTGAACCAGCTCTCGCGTGTCGTTCTGCACAATGCGGCCCAGGCGATATCGGGCATGGCCGCCAGACCGCCGCCGCCGCCCGAGGGGAAGCCGTCGATCGGCCTCACCATGTTCGGCGTCACCACGCCGTGCGTGACGGCAATCGCGGATCAGCTCCGTTCGACCTATGACTGCATGGTCTTTCACGCGACCGGCACCGGCGGCCGCAGCATGGAGAAACTGGCCGACAGCGGCCTGCTGTCCGGCGCCATCGACATCACCACCACTGAGGTCTGCGATCTCCTGTTCGGCGGCGTGCTGCCGGCGACGGAGGATCGTTTCGGTGCCGTTGCCCGCACCGGCCTGCCTTATGTCGGCTCGGTCGGCGCGCTCGACATGGTCAATTTCTGGGCGCCTGCGACCATTCCGGACCATTATCGCGGGCGGCTGTTCTACGAGCACAACCCGAACGTCACGCTGATGCGCACGACGGCGCAGGAATGCCGCAAGATCGGCGAGTGGATCGGCACAAGGCTCGCCCACTGCAAGGGGCCCGTGCATTTCCTTGTCCCGGAGAAAGGCGTCTCGGCGCTCGACATCGAAGGCGGCGCCTTCTTCGACCCGCAAGCCGATGCCGCCCTGTTCGAAGCCATTGAGCGCAGGATTAAGCCGAACGCGACGCGCCGGCTGACACGCCTGCCGCTGCACATCAATGATCCCCGATTCGCCAAGGCCGCGGTCGCGGCTTTCCTCGAAATCGCCAGACAGTGAGATCCAAGACATGCCGGCAATACCGCGCAAGGACATACTGAAGAAATTCAGGGGGATGATCGACAAGGGCGTGCCGATCGTCGGCGGCGGCGCTGGCACCGGCCTGTCGGCCAAGGCCGAAGAGGCCGGCGGCATCGACCTCATCATCATCTACAATTCCGGCCGCTACCGCATGGCCGGTCGCGGCTCGGCCGCCGGCCTGCTTGCCTATGGCAATGCCAATGAGATCGTCAAGGAGATGGCCTACGAGGTGCTGCCGGTGGTCAGGAAGACGCCGGTGCTGGCTGGTGTCAACGGCACCGATCCGTTCGTCATCATGCCGCTGCTGCTCTCCGAACTGAAGACGATGGGTTTTTCCGGGGTGCAGAATTTCCCCACCATCGGCCTGTTCGACGGCAGCATGCGACAGAGCTTCGAGGAGACCGGCATGGGTTTTGGGCTCGAGGTCGACATGATCGCCGAAGCCCGCAAGCTCGACCTTCTGACCACGCCCTATGTCTTCAACCCGGACGAGGCGCGCGCCATGACCAGGGCCGGCGCCGATATCGTCGTGGCTCATATGGGCGTGACGACGGGGGGCTCGATCGGCGCCACCTCTGCCAAGTCGCTCGACGATTGCGTGGTCGCCATCGACGCGATCGCCGAAGCGGCCCGTTCGGTGCGCAAGGATGTCATCCTGCTTTGCCATGGCGGACCGATCTCGATGCCGGACGACGCCCGCTACATCCTCGAACGCTGCAAGGGCCTGCACGGCTTTTATGGCGCGAGCTCGATGGAGCGGCTGCCGGCGGAAGCGGCGATCGCCCGGCAGACCGCCGATTTCAAGGCCGTTACGCTTGGCGGCCTGAAGACGACCACGAAGAAAAAGAAGGGATCATGAGAATGACCGACAAGAGCAAGGTGTTCGTCTACCCGAAGGATGTCAGCGCCTTCGGATTCGACTGGGGAAAATTGTCGCTGACGGTCGCTCCGGAAGTGAACGGCGCGACCCGCTTTTCCGGCGGCGTCGTCGACCTGCCTTCCGGCAAGGGCCATACCCGTCATAACCATCCGGGCGCGGAAGAAATCATCTTTGTCATTTCGGGCCATGGCGAGCAGATGGTCGAGGACGAGCAAGGCAATCCGGTGGTCGAGAAGGTCGGCCCCGGCTGCACCATTTACGTGCCGGAGAGCCGCTTCCACTCGACGCTCAACACCGGCGACGGGCCGATGCAGCTGTTCGTCGTCTATTCGCCGGCAGGGCCGGAACTGGGATTGCGCGAACTGCCGGATTTCAGGTTGCTGCCGGCCGGGAACTCCCCTCCCTCGCGACTTTGAGGCGCCCTTCCGATATGCTATCGTCCAGCATGCCTCCTTGAGAGAGAAGCGATGACGCGTTTCAGTCCCCAGGAATTCGTGGAAAAGCTCGCAACGGGCAGCCTGCTGGACGGCAACCCGGCCATGACGGTTGGCGGTATTGTCAAGGCCAACGACGCCGACCCGTCAACGCTTCTCTTTTCGACCGATTTGTCCTGCGAATCCTGGATACCCGTGCCGCTGAGCTTGATCCAGACGGTCGAGCAGGTACGGACGGTCAACTGCAAAGATCACAAGCATCCGCTGGTCAAGATCGCTTTTACACCGCCCTCGCCGGATCAACGTGACATCAATGCTCTGCTTATGATCATGGCCGGGCTTCAGAACCAACTTTCCTGGTTCCATCGCAACACCAAGTCCGGCAGTCCCTGGGCGTCAACGTTTGCCTCCGATTGCGCTGTGATCTCCGCATCCGAGGGGCTTACCATATGCTGCACCCAGACGATCGACGGAAGATTGGAAGTCGTCTGCACAGGAATGGTTTAATGCATGTCGCGCAAAAGTGACTTCTGTTTAGCGGCAACGACCCGCGCATGAATTCGTTTCGACGCGACGCGCTTTAGAGACAATCGAGACCGGCACGCTCATTTGTAACGTGGCAGGTTACATGCCACCCCGGTTCCATCCCCGACCCCGATCCCCGAACATCACATAACCGGTATCGGTAACCGCCACCGTATCCTCCAGCTTGATGAAGCCGCGTGTCGGGTGAAGCATGGTCGTCTCCACCGACAGCACCATGTTTCTCTCCAGCGGCTTGCCCGCATAGGTGCCTTCATAGGTCACCGGATGGTTGGTCATCAGGAACGGCGCCTCATGCGTGATCAAGCCCATGCCGTGAGCGAAGAAATCCGTATAGGGCGCGACCCTGGATTTTTTCAGCGCGCCTTCGGCATGGGAAATCATGTCGCCGCCGAGCGTGCCCGCCTTCACCTTCGAGAACGCTGCCTGCTGCACCGCCTCGACTTCGGCCAGCAGGTCCTCGAGCTCAGCGTCCGGTTCGCCCAGAATGCCCATCCGGCAGAGGTCGCCGATATAGCCATGATAATTGCCGCCGGAATCGATCGACAGCACTTCACCCTTTTTCCACGCCTGCGGCGAGGCGGCGCGGTTGTGACTGGAGCCCAGCGTCAGCAGGCAATATTCGAAATGCGCGCCGCGATTGGTTTCCTCGAGCCGAAGCTGTTCGATCATCTCGCTCTTGGTCGTGCCTTCGCGCGCCCATTGGATGGTCGCTAGCATGGAATCGGTGATCAGCTCGGAGGCGATCCGCAGTTTCTCCAGCTCGGCCTCGGTCTTAATGGCGCGCATGCGCTCCAGCATGTCGGTGGCATCGACCAGCTTGGCGTCGGGGAGCGCTTTGCGGATCAGGGCATAGGCGTCCGACGGCAGGAAACCCGGCTCGATGCCGATGCGAGCGTCGCCCTTGCCGATCTTGCGCACATGCTCGACGGCGAGATTGGCGGCATCGAGCGTGCCCCAGCAGGCGGCATGCAGCGTCGGCGTCCAGAACGGGTGGTTCTGGTGTTCGCCACCCTCCATGCGGTTGCCGATATAAGCGGCGTGGTCCGGTCCGCCTTTTTCGTAGATCACGATCGGCAGGTACCGGCTGTGGCCGATCGCATCCATGGCGGCGAAGAAGATGAACTTGTAGCCGCCGAGCAGATATTGGGTGTTGTGCTTGGATGTCGCGAGCAGAACGTCGATATCGGCCTCTTCCATCAGGCCATCGACCCTGGCGTGGTCGAATGGGATGTCGCCGACGGCACTCTTCCCCGGAGCTATGTTCATTGTCTCTCTCCCTGAATGTCCGCGCGGATCGGCTGGACTGCCGGCCGCCTGATCCCGATCTCCCGACTTCGGGGTCAAATCTGCACCATTTTGGTGTATCTGGTCCAGCCAGAAACAGGTCGCCCGGCTGGGCGCGCATCACCGATGCCAGTCATTTGAGGCGCATCACCTGATCTGGTCTTACCAAGCCAGGTCTATCGACCACTCTCCCGTAACTGGTCCAGCGAACAAAAATTTCAAAGCCACGCCACGATGCGCCAATTCCGTCTCTGGCGAAAGCCACGGCAAGGCCCATAATCAAACGTGCATGGAAACGCCCGAAAGGCCTCCATGGAAGATATGAGATAGAGGGGGAATAGGGATGATGTCGGAGTTCAGGATTTCACGCCGCACGGTGCTTGCGGGCTCTGCCATGCTTCTGGCCTCCACCGCGATGCCGGCCTTGAGCTCGGCGCAGACGCCGAAGAAGGGTGGCCGCCTGGTGCTTGCGGCCGATTCCGAGCCGCGCAACCTCAACCCGGCCATCGTCGCCTCCAACGGCGTCTTCTTCATCTCCAGCAAGATCGTCGAAACGCTGGCCGAGGCCTCCTTCGACGGCAAGGACGGGCTTGCGCCACGGCTGGCGGTCAGTTGGGAAGGTGCCGCCGACGGGCTGTCGGCGACCTTCAAACTGCGCGAGGGGGTCAAATGGCATGACGGCAAGCCGTTCACCTCGGCCGACGTCGCCTTCTCGGCGCTGCAGATCTGGAAGCCGCTGCAGAATCTCGGCCGCACCGTGTTCAAGGACCTGGCTGCGGTCGATACCCCTGACGAATTGACCGCCGTGTTCAAATTCGCCAAGCCGACGCCCTTCCAGCTGATCCGCAACGCTCTGCCGGCGCTGAGCAGCGTGGTGCCGAAGCACATCTACGAAGTCGGCAAGATCGAGGACAATCCGGCGAACAACGCGCCCATCGGCACCGGCCCGTTCAAGTTCGCCGAATACAAGGCCGGCCAATACTACCGGCTGACGAAGAACACGGATTATTGGGGCAAGGACGAACCCTATCTCGACGAGATCATCTACCAGGTGTTGCCCGATCGCACTTCGGCGGCGAGCGCGCTGGAGGCCGGAGAGATCCAGCTCGCCGCCTTCTCCGCCGTGCCGCTGGCCGATCTTGACCGCATCTCGAAAGTGCCGGGCCTGAAGGTGATCACCAAGGGCTATGAGGGACTGACCTACCAGCTCGTCGTCGAGATCAATCACCGTCGCAAGGAGCTCGCCGACCTGAAGGTGCGCCAGGCGATCGCGCATGCCATCGACAAGGATTTCGTCGTCAAGACGGTGTTCCTCGGCTATGCCGCCACCGCCACCGGCCCGGTGCCGAAGAACGACCCGCAGTTCTATACCGCCGACGTCCCGACCTATGCCTTCGACGTCGCCAAGGCCAATGCGCTGCTCGACGAGGCGGGTTACAAGAAGGGCGCCGACGGCAAACGCTTTTCGCTGAAACTGTTGCCGGCTCCCTATTTCAACGAAACCAAGCAGTTCGGCGACTATCTGCGCCAGGCGCTCGCCGCCATCGGCATCGACGCCCAGCTCGTCAACAACGATTCCGCCGCGCATATCAAGGCCGTCTACACCGACCACGCTTTCGACCTCGCCGTCGGCCCGCCGGTGTTCCGCGGCGACCCGGCGATCTCGACCACCATCCTGGTGCAAAGCGGCATTCCGGACGGCGTGCCGTTCTCCAACCAGGGCGGCTACAAGAACGATGCGCTGGACGCGCTCATCGCCAAGGCGTCCGAGACGCTCGATACATCGGCCCGCACCAATCTTTACAAGGAGTTCCAGAAAGAGGTGGCCGCCGACCTGCCGCTGATCAACGTCGCCGAATGGAGCTTCATCAGCGTCGCGCGCGACACGGTCGGCAACATCGCCAACAATCCGCGCTGGGCGGTATCGAACTGGGCGGACACATATCTGGAATCGTGACAGTATTTCGCGGATGAACGTTTGCGAAATCATCGTAGGCGTTGAGTTCTACGAGGCCCCCCTCTGTCCTGCCGGACATCTCCCCCTCAAGGGGGGAGATTGGCAACTTGTCTGTCCCGCGAATTTTCCGATGTTGGGGATTGGCGAAGCCAAAAATGACAGCCAATCTCCCCCCTTGCGGGGGAGATGTCCGGCAGGACAGAGGGGGGTGCCCAGGCGCGGTCCTAACCAACGTATCGCCAACCCATCGAGGGCCGCATGAACCGCGCCCTCACGCTCCTCCGCCGTCGCCTCGTCGGCAGCGTCTTCGTGCTTTTGATCGTCGTCATCGGCACGTTCCTGCTGCTCGAGGCCGCCCCGGGCGACGCGGTCGATGCCTATATCGTCTCTACCGGCGGCGATGCCGGCATGATCGAGCTGTTGCGCCATCGCTGGGGCCTCGACCAGTCGGAGCTGACGCGGCTCGCCAACTATCTCTGGGCGCTGCTGCATCTCGATCTCGGCCAGTCCGTCACCTTTTCGCGGCCGATCCGCGACGTGATCCTCGAGCGCCTGCCGACCACGCTGTGGTTGATGGGCAGCGCCACCGCGCTTTCCTTCGGCCTCGGCTCGGCGCTGGGCATCTATGCCGGCGCCAGGCCGGGCAGTTTTCGCGACCGTTTTCTCTCCATCGGTTCGCTGGCGCTCTACGCGGTGCCGGGTTTCTGGCTCGGCCTGGTGCTGATCGTCGTCTTCGCTGTCGACCTGCGCTGGCTGCCGATCGGCGGCATCGAGACCATCGCCTCCGGCAAGGCCGGCCTCGACCGCGCCGCCGACATCGCCATCCATCTCGTCCTGCCGGTCTCAGGCCTCGGCTTCATCTACCTGGCGCTCTATTTGCGGATGATGCGTGCCGGCATGACCGAGGTCTGGCGGCAGGATTTTGTGCTGGCCGCCCGCGCCAGGGGCTTGTCGCTCCCCCGCATCGTGCTTGCCCATGTCGCCCGCAATGCGCTGCTGCCATTGGTCACGATGCTCGGCCTGCAGTCGGCGCAGATGCTGGGCGGTAGCGTCGTCATCGAGAGTGTTTTTGCCGTGCCCGGTCTGGGTCGGCTGGCGCAGGAGGCAGTGGCCGCGCGCGACACGCCCTTGCTGCTCGGCATCATTCTCGTCAGCGCCGTCCTGGTCATCGTCATCAATCTTCTCGTCGATGTCGCCTATGCCTTTCTCGACCCGCGCGTCGGCGCCAGCGAGGCCGGCACATGAGCACGCTCCGCCGCTTTCTGCGCACGCCGGAGGCGGTCGCCGGCGCCATCCTCCTGGCGGCATTGTGCGTCACGGCCCTGTCGGCGCCGCTGCTGTTTCCGGGCGACCCGCAAGCCATCGCCGGCCCGGCGCTGCTGCCGCCCTTCCAGGACTGGTCGCTGCCGCTCGGCACGGATCGCCTCGGCCGCGACGTGCTGGCCGAGCTTTTCCACGGCGCCCGCACATCGCTTGCCGTCGGCCTTGCGGCAGCCGCCGCCGCACTGGCCATCGGCTCGATGGTGGGCACGGTGGCCGGGTTTGCCGGCGGCCTCACCGACGAGGTGCTGATGCGCGTCACCGATGCCTTCCAGACCGTGCCGGGCTTTCTGCTGGCGCTAGCCTTCGTCAGCGTGGTCGGCCCTTCGCTCGGCGTCGTCGTGGCGGCAATAGCGCTCGGCACCTGGACCGGGCCCGCGCGCGTGGCCCGCGCGGAAGTGCTGTCGATCCGCGAGCGCGACTACGTCGCCGGCGCGCGCGTCATCGGCATGCATCCGCTGGAAATCGCCTTTCGCGAGGTGCTGCCCAATGCCTTGCCGCCGGTGCTGGCGCTGTCCTCGGTGATCGTGGCAGCGGCGATCCTCACCGAGGCGGCTTTGTCCTTCCTCGGCCTTGGCGACCCCAATCGGGTCACCTGGGGCGGCATGATAGCGGAGGGCCGCGCGGTGCTGCGCACCGCGCCCTTCCTGTCGATCGCGCCCGGCATAGCGCTGGTCCTGACGGTGCTCGGCGTCTATCTCGCCGGTGAAGGCATCGTTGAAACCACGGCGGTCAGAAGAGGCCTGTCGTGACCGCGCTGGCTTCGATCCGCAACCTCGCGGTGACCTACCGCCGTGACGACGGCGAGGTGGTGGCGCTGAGAGACATCAGCCTCGACATCAAGGCTGGCGAGCGGCTGGCCGTGATCGGCGAAAGCGGTTCGGGCAAAAGTACTCTGGCTTTGGCGATTGCGGGGTTGTTGCAGGCGAGCGCCAGGATTGACGGACGTATCGATTGGGTTTTGCCGGCGTTGGGTGCGAAGGCACCCCCCTCTGTCCTGCCGGACATCTCCCCCTCAAGGGGGGAGATTGGCAGCTTCGCCGATGGCTCCCCTGCACCATTGGGGATTGGCGAAGGCCGAGATGAAGGTGCAATCTCCCCCCTTGAGGGGGAGATGTCCGGCAGGACAGAGGGGGGCCTCATAGAACGCAGCGTCCAAAAGACCACTTCCAAACCAAGCCCCACACCCCTCCTCGGCCGCGATATCGGCTTCATCTTTCAAGACCCGT
Organism: Mesorhizobium sp. B2-1-3; assembly: GCF_006442495.1. NCBI lineage: Bacteria > Pseudomonadati > Pseudomonadota > Alphaproteobacteria > Hyphomicrobiales > Phyllobacteriaceae > Mesorhizobium > Mesorhizobium sp. B2-1-3. Next base: position 17,201 of record NZ_VFWL01000020.1, on the reverse strand, counting down.
CCGCCAGCCTCGATCCTGTCATGACCGTGGGCAAACAGATCGCCGAAGTCTCCCGGACCCATCTCGGTCTCACATGGCCTCAGGCATACGCCAAGGCGAAGGACCTGCTCGAACGCGTCCGCCTGCCCGACCCGGACTCCGCCCTGCGCGCCTATCCGCATCAGCTGTCCGGCGGCCAGAAGCAGCGTGTGGCGATTGCAGCCGCGATCGCAGCCGGCCCGAGACTTTTGATCGCCGACGAGGCGACCAGCGCGCTCGACACCATCGTGCAGGCCGAGATCGTCGCACTGATCCGGCGGCTGGTGGAAGAAGACGGCATGACGCTGCTGTTCATCAGTCACGACATTGCGCTGGCCGCCGAGCTGGCGGACCGCATTGCGGTGTTCCGGCATGGCGAATTGATCGAACTTGGCGCCACGCAACAGATCGTCAGTGCGCCAACTGAAGCCTACACGCGCGCGCTGCTCGAGGCCCATATCGGCCTCGACGCCGAACCGCTGCACCACGGTGTGATGGCATGAGCGCCCCTGTGCTGGCGGTTTCCAACCTTACCAGGCATTACCGCCGTGGCGGCAAGACAGTTACCGCGGCCGACGACGTTTCTTTCGAAATCGGGCCCGGCGAGACGCTGGCGCTGGCCGGACCCTCCGGCAGCGGCAAGTCGACGATCGCCCGGCTGGTGTTGCGGCTGATCGAGCCGGATGCCGGCCGGATCGAGTTTGAAGGCCATGATTTCCTGGCTCTGGGCGGCGCCAGCTTGCGTGCGCGTCGCGCTCGCTTGCAGATGGTGTTCCAGGATCCGCTTGCCGCCTTCAATCCGCGCGCCACGGTGGCGCGCGTGCTTGACGACCCTTTGCGCATCCACGGCGTCGCCTCCCGTTCCGAGCGCCCGCGCCGTATCGCCGCCCTGCTGGAGCGCGTCGGGCTTACGGCGGAGCTCGCCTCTCGCGCCATCCACGAAATCTCGGGCGGCCAGCGGCAGCGGGTGGCGATTGCCCGCGCCATGGCCACGAAACCCTCGCTGATCGTGCTCGACGAAGCGGTGTCGGCACTCGATGTTTCGGTGCGCGGACAGATCCTCGATCTTTTGCTCGACCTGCAACGCCAGGAACGGATCGCTTATCTCTTCATTTCGCATGATCTCGGCGTCGTCAGGGCCGTCGCCCACCGCGTCATCCTTCTCGACGGCGGGCGGATTGCCGAGAGCGGCGATGCCCGCGCCGTCATCGATGCGCCGCGATCGGCTATCGGCAAGGCGCTCGTGGCAGCCGCACCAAAGCTCAGAAGAACCACGCAGGAAGCATCATGATCGACCCCGAAGCCAGAGCCGAGAAACTGTCGCGCGAACTCGATTCCGCTTTCCGCAACCGGGCCGACCTCTATCGCCTGTTCCTGGATGAGTTGACCGGAGAGCTGGGCGCCGAAAGAGCCGAGGCGATAATGACCCGGACCATCGAGCAGCGCGGCAAGGAAGTGGCAGCAGCCGCCTTCGCCGCATTCGGTCCCAACGACGCGCGCTCAATCGGCGAAGCTTTCCTGTCGGTCAGCCCGGATGACGGCCGGATGTATCCGACCGATGTCGAACGCGGGCCCGACCGCATCGCCTTCAAGGTGAAACGCTGCCCCCTCAAGGATGCTTGGGTCGAGGCCGGCGTCGGCGAGGAAAAACTCGCGACGCTCTGCCGCATCGCCGGCGCCTTCGACCGTGGCCTGTTCGAGGCGACCGGCGTGCGTTTCGACAATATCACCTGGACGCCCGGCCACGGCAGCGGCTGCTGCCACATCGCGCTGACCAACCGCGATGCCGGCTAGCAACCGACGGCCTTAGCCGCCGACCATCAGCCTGACGACCTCGTCATGGTTGGTCTCGGAAATCTTGCGCTCGCCGGCCTGGATCCCACGCCGCAGCACGACGATGCGATCGGAAACGGCGAAGATGTCCTGCAGATTATGCGAGATGAAGATCACGCCGCGCCCTTGCGCCTTGAGCTGATGGATGAGCGAAATCACCTTGCGCTGCTCCGGCACGCCGAGCGCGGCCGTCGGTTCATCCATGATCAGGATCTGCGCGTCCCAGTAGACGGCGCGGCCGATGGCCACGGCCTGCCGCTGGCCGCCGGAGAAATTGCTGACCGGCGCGTTCAACCGGCTGACGTGAAAGTCCAGCCGCTTCATCGTCTCCCTGGCGGCCTCGGCCATGGCCTTGCGGTCGAGCACCGGCAGGAAGCCGAACGCCTTGCGCATCGGTTCGCGGCCGAGGAAGATGTTGGCACCGATCGACAGATTGTCGGCCAGCGCGAGATCCTGGTAGATCGTCTCGATGCCCTTTTCGCGCGCCTCCTGCGGCGTGGCGAAAGCCACCGGCTGACCTCTGAGCAGGATTTCTCCGCCCGTCGGCTGGAACACGCCCGATATTGCCTTGATCAGGGTCGTCTTGCCGGCGCCATTGTCGCCGGCAAGCGCCACCACTTCGCCCGGCCGCACGGCCATGGAGAAATCGTTGAGCGCCCGTACCGCACCGAAGTGCTTGGAAAGGTTCCGGACTTCGAGGAGGGGCTCGGTGCTATTCATCCTGACGGGCTCCACTGAACCGGCGCTGCGCCTGGTCGATGAGAACGGAAATGATGATGACGACGCCGACGGCGATGAACTGCCAGAACGGCTCCACATTGACGAAGACCAGCCCGTATTGGATGACCGCGATCACCAGCGCGCCGGCGACGGTGCCGAAGATGGTGCCGGAGCCGCCGAACAGGCTGGCGCCGCCGATCACCACCGCCGCGACGCTGTCGAGCAGCAGCGGTTCGCCGGCCTGCGCTGCCCCCGCCGTGAAGCGCGCGGCATAAAGCGCGCCGCCAAGGCCGGCGCACATTGCCGACAGCACGTAGAGCCGCAGGATGTGGCCCCTGATGTCGATGCCGGCGCGGCGCGCCGCCTGCACATTGGCGCCGATGGCGTAATTGTGCTGGCCGAAACGGGTCTGGCTGAGCAGATAGTGCATCACGACGACGAAGACAGCAGCGATCATCACCAGATAGGGCACGCCATGGAACTTGCCGTTGCCGAGCAGTGCGAACCAGGAATTCTGTACCGGCACTGTCGTGCCGCCGGCAAGCAGGAAGGCGACACCGCGGGCGACGCCGAACATGCCGAGCGTGCCGATGAAGGGCGGAACCCTGAGCCGCGAGATCAGCAAGCCGTTGATGACGCCGGGCACGCCGGCCACGATCACCGCGGCAAGGATGCCGGCCAGCATGGCCAACGGCAACGGAATGGCGGCGCCCGCCATGTTGGTGGCATGCGCGGCGATGACCGCGGCAAGGCCCATGATGAAGCCGAGCGAAAGGTCGATGCCGCCTGATATGATGACGAAGGTCTGCCCGGTCGCCAAAAGCAGCGGCGCCACGGCGAAAATCGCGATGGATTGCAGATTGAACGGATTGAGCACGAAAGTGGCGCCGAAGGCGCTCCGCGACCAGATCTCGAAACAGATGATCAGGCCGGCGAGAAACAGCCAGGCGCGCCCCTCGGCGATGCGTGCGATCCAGCTCCTGGCGGGATCGCCGTGGTCAGCCTGGGGGGCGACATGCTTCTCGGCTGGCTGTGCTGGTGATGTCGAGGTCATGAGTACTCCGCGGCGCGGCTGCCTTCAAACAGGTCCCGCCCTGGCGGGACCGGCACAGGCTCCTCCCGGCGCACCGGGAAGAGCCAAGCTGGTCCGGACTTACTCGGAGTAGAGATACTTCGAGATGTTCGGATCGGCGATGTTGGACTTGTCCATGATCGTGAAGCCGGTGCCGATCGTGACCGGGATGGATTGGCCGGTCAGGTGGGCATAGGCCGAGACGACGCCGAAATAGCCGATCTCTGCGGGATGCTGGGCGATCGCCACATCCACAAGGCCGGTGTTGATGTTGTCGACGATGCTGGTCGGAGCATCGAAGGCAACCACTTTGACGGTGCCCGTCTGCCCTGCCTGCTTGACGCCATTGGCGGCGCCCAGCGCCGAGAACAGATTGGCGCCGAACACGCCGACGAGGTCGGGGTTGCGCGCGAACACCGCCTGCAGCTGCGAGGCCGCCTTGTTGGCGTCGTCGTCATTGAACTGGGTCTCGAGAACGGTGATGCCGGGATGGTTGGCCATCTCCTTCTTGAAGCCTTCCTCGCGCTGGTCGGTGGTCGAGATGCCGGGCTTGACGTTGGAGACGTAGACCTTGCCCTTGTCGCCGACGGCCTTGGCAAGCGCCCGCGCCGCGATTTCGCCGCCCAGCACATTGTCCGAAGCGATGTAGGCCAGCGGGAAATCGGCGTCACCCGCTCCGGTCTGATAGGCGCCGGTGCCGATGAACGTATCCACGGTGATGACCGGAATGCCTGCGTCATTGGCCTTGCGCAGCGGCTCGACCAGCTGGACCTTGTCGGTAGGCGCGATCAGGATCGCGTCCGGCTTCTTGGCGATGACCGCGTCGAGCACCGGCACCTGGGTGACCGGATTGAACTCAGGAGCGCCCTGGAAGACCAGGTTCACGCCAAGGGCGTCGGCCGCGGCCTGGGCGCCCTTGCGCATGGTGATGTAGAAACCGTCGGTGGTCAGGCCCGGAACGAGCGCGATGGTGTATTTCTTGTCCTGCGCCTGCGCGGGCGCGATAAGCACCGTCGCGCTGACGGCGAGAGCCGCAAGCGCGGCAACGATCTTCTTCATGACATCCTCCTCATTGTGTTGGCAGATCTGCCGTTGCAAGTGACATCGAATGGCCGTCGTCCGCTTGGGACAAGACGGCCGGGAACGCCTGTTTGCTTTTCGCGGGCAGCTCCTCCCAAGCGCCCTCCAGTCGATATGTCAGCCGGTCCAGCCGACCGGCACGATAGCCACGGTCACTTCCTCGCCTCCGCGAGGTCAGAGAACCACAGCACCCGGCATGCATTGCACGCCAAGTTCACAAACTTGTAACACTTTGCAGAAATAAATTGCAACTCGGTTTTCCGGGTCGCAACGCCGGATTTTTCACGCAACATCCGACTGCTCCACAAAGTCCCGCCGAACTATTGCCTCGACTTCTCGGCGGCACAACCGATTTCGTAAAATCGCCCTCGCGAACTGGAATGCGGCGGCGGGGCGGCGGGCGGCACTATCGCGGCGGCAGGGTAGCGAGGATGGCTTGCGCCGTCTTCGTATCCGTTATCACGGCGTTGATCAGCTGAGCGCGAGCGGCGCCGATGATGGCCGTCGCCTTTTCCGGCGACGCCGCGACACCGATCACCAGCGGCACGGCGCGGAGCTGCGCCGGCGACATAGCGATCATCCGGCCCTCTCCTTCCCAGGCGATCAGCGCGCCATCGGCATCGAAATAATGCCGAAGGACATCGCCGGCCGCATGGACCAGCGCCTGCTCGCTCGGCGTGGCGGCGCTCGCCTCGGGTGCATTGATGGCATGCGGCAGGCCGATGCCGACGATCGCCACATCGGTCCTGTCCCACAGCGCGACGGCATCGCTGATGGCGGCATCACCAAGGAAGACTTCACGCAATTCACTGGAAGGCAGATAGGGCGCATGAATGAAGTGCGGTGTCCCGCCGAACTCCTCGGCGGCGAGGCGGACGAATTCGTTGACCTGAAAATGCGCCGCGTGCTGCTGCATGCCGCCGGTGGCGGCAACGGTCAGCACGCCCGGAATGCGCGGCAGGCCGGCGCGGATCACCTCGCGCACCGCGCGCCCCCAGCCGATGGCGACCACGGAGCCGGCCACCAATTGCGCCTGCTTGAGAAGGCCGCCGAGCGGGCCGGCCAGCGCCGTCAGCGCGCCTGCGGCCGGCGTCTCGACCACCGCTGCGTCACGCAGGCCTAGCCTATCGATTAGCTGTCCGGTGATCTCCTCAGGTGCCGCCAGATCGAGAACCTCGATACGGACGATCCCTTCCGCCCGCGCCCGCTGCAAGAGGCGCGATATGGTCGCGGTGGAGACGCCAAGCTGCCGCGCGATATCGACCTGCGACATCTCCGCCTCGTAATGCAGTTTGGCGACCGTGTGCAGCATCGTGCGCGATGCGGTCGCATCCTGAATGGGAGGGACAGCCAGCTTGCAATTCCTTTCAGCAACGTGTTACACACGTATACGCCGATGGGAGTTATCGCGCAAATCCGGCGAACTCGCAACTTGAGGCCGTCCTGCCCAGGCGCCGGCAAGGTGTGCTTTTCCGGGCAATGGACGGCGCATCAAGACGGCAATTCTCCCCTGCCGGCAGGCGGGCAAAAACTGAACATTCTTGTTTCCACGGGATCCGCGCCCTCGGCCAGAGAGCGCCAACATCGGACAGAGACCATGACAAAGATGACCACCGCGGAGCTGCGCGGCTATCAGCAGATATGCGGCAAGGACGGGGCCATGCTGGCCATCGCCTGCGACCAGCGCGGCGGCATGCGCACCTTGCTGGCGTCGGATCCGGCCGAACAGGCCAGGATCACCAACGACATGCTCGGCGACACCAAGGCCGACATCACGCGCTACCTTGCAAGTGCCGCGTCCTGCGTGCTGCTCGACCCGCTCTGCGCGGTGCCGCGGGTTGTCGAGGAGGGCGTGCTGAACCGCGATACCGCGCTGCTTATCGGCCTCGACGCCTCGGGTTTCGACGTCTCGCCTGAAGGCTATCGCCTGTCGCGCCTTGTCCCCGGCATCGATGCGCGCCGCGTGCGCGAACTGGGTGGCACGGGCGGCAAGATCATGGTGTATCTGCGGGCCGACAAGCCCGAAGCGAATGAGCACAACATCGCCATCCTGCGCCAATGCATCGCCGATTTCGGGCAGGAAGATTTGTTGCTCGTCGTCGAATTCCTGACCTATCAGCTCGAAGACGAAAGCCCGGAAGATTATGCGGCGAAGACCCCCTGGCTCGTCGAGGAAGGCACAAGGATATCGCTGGAGTGCGGGGCAAAGGTGCTGAAGCTTCCGTATCCCGGAACGCCGGAAGCCTGCGCCAACATCACCAGAATGGCTGGCGAGGTGCCGTGGGCGGTGCTTTCGGCCGGCGTCAACCACGCCACCTTCCTCGGCCAGGTCGAGATTGCCATGCAGAACGGCGCCTCCGGCGTCATCGCCGGCCGCTCGCTGTGGAAGGACTGCATCTCGCTCGATCGTGACATTCAGCGCGAAAGGCTTAAGACCATCGCGGTGCCGCGATTGCGTGAGATCCAGGCGGTGATCGGGTATCACCGGCGCAAGGCCGCCGCCTGATATCTGCCTTGGATCACCGGCACCTGCAGGACATCATGCCTCTCAGCATAGGGATAGATATAGGCGGCACCAATCTGCGGGCCGCCCGCATTTCGGGCACCGGCGAAATCCTCGAACGTCTGTCCGAAAAGAGCGCGCCAGACCCGCAGGCTGTGCTCTCGCGGATCGCCGGGATGGTGCGCCGGCTCGATGCATCGGAGGTTTCGGCCATCGGCATCGGTGTTCCCGGTCGCGTCGATGCGGATCGCCGCGCGGTCCTGTCCGGCGGCTATGTCAATCTGGCCTCCGTCTCGCTGGCGCAGCGCCTGGAAGACATGGCCGGCAAGCCCGTCGTCATCGACAATGACTGCAACATGGCACTGGTCGCCGAGATGGCGCTCGGCGCCGGCCGGGGCCATCACGACGTCGCCATGTTCACCATCGGCACGGGCATTGGCGGGGCCGTCGCTCAAGATCGGCGGATCATGCGTGGCCGGGCAACGGCAGGGCAGCTCGGCCACATCACCGTCGACGTCAATGGCGAGATCTGCGCCTGCGGCCGGCGCGGTTGTGTCGAGACCACCAGTTCGGGCACCGCGCTTGGCCGTCACATCGCACGGGCCGGCTTGCGTCCCGACCTTTCGGTCGACCAGCTCTTTGCCCGCGACGCCGCCGGAGACGTCCAGGCGCGCGCTATACTCGAAGCCTGGGCAATGCCTTTGCGTGCCGCCATCGATACCAGCGTCGCCATGTTCGACCCCGGTGTCGTCCTGCTCGGCGGCGGTCTTGGCTGGGCGGCACACAAGGCGCTCGGCCGCGCGCCGGCCCTGGCGCCGTGGTACCAGTGCCCGGTCGAGCCGGCGCAGCTCGGCGACGAGGCCGGCGTGATCGGGGCAGGATTGCAGGCGCTGGCCGGAACAGACATGGCGACAGCGCCGATTTTTGGCCGGCATTTTGTGCAAGCCGGCGCGGCAAGGCGCGCCGTGCTGGTCAACGGCATCCCGGCCAGCGGCAAGAGCACGGTGTCGCGCGGCATCGCCGACCGCATGGGATGGCCGTTGCTTGCGCTCGACACAATCAAGAATCCGTTTCTCGAGGTGCTCGGCGGCGGCGACCGCGCCTTCAACCGCACGCTCGGCCGCGCCAGCTATCAGGCGATCTGGTCAGTCGTCGGCGAAGCCCCAGCGGGCTCCACATTCATCGTCGACGCCTGGTTCGGTTTCCAGCCGCGCGAGCTGCTCGAGGATCATCTCAGGAATGCCGGGGTCGAACAGACCGTCGAAATCTGGTGCCATGCGCCCGGCGAAGTCCTTGCCGAGCGTTACGGCGCCCGGCTCGGCCAGCGTCTCCCCGGCCATCCAGGCGCGGCCTATATCCCCGAACTGATCGAACTCGCCAGGCGCGCCGAACCGCTGCGGCGCGGCCCGCTCTTCGACGTCGACACGACGAAACCGATCGACCTCGATGCCATCACGGCATGGCTGCGAGCGACGATGACGGGCGACGTTTAGAATGTTGGTGGACAAGAAGCAGCTGGCCTGGCCTGCCTAGTCAATAACCGACGGTGAAGCGCTGCTTTATGTGGGCGGGCTTCTCGATCTCGTCGACCATCGCGATGGCGTAATCCTCGAAGGAAATGCTGCTGCCCTTGTCCGAAGCCAGAAGCGTGTCCTTGCCGAGGCGGAACTTGCCGGTCCGCTCGCCCGGGATGAACATGGCGGATGGCGACAGGAACGTCCAATCGAGGTCATCGATGGTCTTCAGCTTGTCGAGGAAGTCGGCGCCCTTCTGCGCCTCGGCCTTGTAGATGTCGGGAAATTCGGGCGTGTCGACCAGCCGCTTGCCGGGCGCGACCTCAAGGCTGCCCGCACCGCCGACGACCAGGTAGCGCTTCACGCCGGAGGCTCGCACCGCGGCGATCAGCGTGTCGGCATCGCTGTCGAGGAAATGCACCGAACTGATCACCACATCATGGCCGCGGATCAGCTTGGCCAGGCCTTCCATGTCGAAGACATCGCCCTTCCTGGCCGTCACGCCAGGCAGCGCCGCGATTTTTTCAGGATTGCGGGCGATGCCGGTGACTGTGTGGCCACGGCCGGAGAGTTCCTTGAGCAGGCGCGAACCGACTGCGCCCGATGCGCCGATGAGAGCGACTTTTGCCATGTCTTTTTCCATTCCTTGTTGGAGGTCGGTTGGGGATCACGCGGCCGCGATATGAGCGAAGAGATTGTCGAAACTGCCGAACAGCGCGTTCGAACCGATGAGGCGCGGCGCATCGTTGCTGATGATGGCGAGCGAAGGCACGCCATTGGAATGCAAGCGCTGGAACAGCGCGCGGCCTCGGCCGACCAGTTCGCGGTGAGCTGTCAGCAATCCTTCGGTTGGCGCCTTCACCAGTTCGCCGGCATCGGCCATGCCGGCGGCGGCGAGCACCTCGGCGACACCGCCGACCGTGACGATATCGCGCCCATCGACATAGCGCGCGTTCTGGATCGCCTTCAGCGCGGCGAGCCGGCGCTCGGGATCTTCCAGGCCCGCCGCGGTGATCGCGAGGGTCGCGGCATGGGAATCCAGCAACGTGCCGCGAACATTCAGCACGTTGTCCCGATAGCCCTGCGTGAAAACCTGTCCGGTCAAGCGCTCGATGCGCTGGTCGTTCGCCCAGGCATGGGCGGCAAAACCGCCATCCATCGGCCGGGCGCCTGCCCCCGAAAACAGGCCGGTCGGCAAGAGCTCGATGCGCACGCCGCTGGCGGACAGTTTTTCGAGCATCGGGCTTGCGCCATAACACCAGCCGCAGAGCGGATCGAAAAGGTAGGTCACTTCTGGATTGCCCACGGTCGCCCGGTCTCCGTTGCGGTGGCATTAGCTGCCCCGTCCGCCAAATGTCTTGGCTTACATGTGGCAGGTGATGGTCTTGCAATAAATGGTGCCCAATAATACAAACTGTCTGATCTAATCAGACAAAGCATGTGACCGAACTCCTCAATCTCAATCGGCTTGTCTATTTCACCACGGTGATGGAGACAGGCTCGTTCACCACGGCGGCGGACCGGCTTGGCGTGGCCAAGGCCGTGGTCAGCCACCAGATCGGCAGGCTTGAACAGGAATTGTGCGCGACGCTCATGCGGCGCACGACGCGGCGTGTCACGCCGACCGAGGAGGGTCGCCTCTTCTACGACCGCGCGATGATCATCCTGCGCGAAGCCGAAGCGGCCTATGGCGAGATCTCGCACGGGGCAGTCGAACCCAAGGGAATGCTGAGGCTGACCGCGCCGCTCGACTATGGGGGCACGAAGATCGTTGCGCCGGTCATGGCCGCCTATCTCCGAACTTATCCGCATATGCGCGTCGAGGCGATTTTCGATGACGCCGTCAGCAATCTGGTGGACGAGCAGATCGACCTCGGCATCCGCGTCGGCTGGCTTGCGGATTCGTCCAATCAGGCGCGGCGCCTGGGCACGATACAGCAGGTCGTGGTGGCGAACCCGACCTTCGCCGCAAGCCTGCCGCCCGATGTCGCCCCGCGCCAGGCAAGATCGCTTGCCTGGGTCGGCAACGCCCAGCTGCGCGGCATCGGCCAATGGCTGTTTTCAAGAGAGGGAGAAACGGTGTTGACCGAACTCAACCCGGTCATCATGTGCGACAAGAGCCCGGCGGCTCTTGCCTGCGTGCTCGCCGGTATCGGATTGGGCGTATTTCCCGACTACAGTGTCGGCGACGATATCGCCGAGGGACGTCTCGTGCCGGTATTTGCCGACTGGATGTTGCCTGCCGGCGGCATCCATGCCGTTTTCCCTCCGGCCCGGTTCCGGCCAGCCAAGGTCCGCGCCTTCGTCGAGTTGCTGGCGGCCGCCGAGAAGAAACGCTCGCGTCTCGTCGAAACGGCCTGAGGCGACGAGACAGCCCGCCAGCTCGAGGCTGACGGGCCGATCATTTTGGATCGCCGGGGCGCTCACCGATAGGTCGCAAATAGATACTCAATCCGCTCGCACGGCGCGGCTACCGGATGCGATACTGGCAGGCGAGATCATATTCGGCACCAGAATGTCATTGCGGCGCGCGAAGGCGATCAAGGTCGCCCGCACGGTTTCCGCATCGATCTCGCCGGCAATGCCGGCTTTGCAAGCGTTGAGGGCGACGGCATGGGCGCCGTTCCGGCTGGCAACGGGCCAGTCCTGCAGCATGGCATATGCTTCCATCGCAGTCTCGATCGTCACCGGAAGCCCCATTCCGACCAAGATGGTCACGGGTTCTTCAAAGCGCATCTGTGCCATGATTTAAACCTCCATTCGATGGCAAACGAACCGAAGCATGTCGGGCAGCCTGGTGCGAGAAGACAGGTCGGCGCGGATAGGGCGGGTGCGCCGGTGTCGTCGGATTTCCGGCAGCCGCGAGCCTGATCTCGGCTGGCTCGACCGGGCTTGGCTTGAGCACTGGCGAGCCTCGGCCAGGCGCCGGTAGCGCTCTATGCGCCCTGGCGAGCGCCTCGAGCCAGGCAAGGACGGAAAGCGGCGGAAGCGCCCGCCCATCGAGCCAGGCGGCGACCTGGCTTTGCGGGCAACCAAGCTCGTCGACGAGGTCTGCCGCTTTCCACCTCAACGTTTTCAGGCATTCACGCAATTGGCCCACGATCATGTCGGTCCTCTTCCCAACCGGACATCGGTCCATCGTTTGCTGTGGGGCTCCGATGATCGCGTCCTCCATCCCTGGTTGAGCCGCCGGAGCCTTCCGAGGCTGCCGACACATGCTGCGCGGCCAGGAACATCAGCGTCGACGCCGCCGTACGGCGGCTCCAGCCTGCGGACTCGGCCATGTCGAGAACGCGCATCAACAATGGCCCCAGCACGCTCCTGCATTCTGCCTCGTAGGCGAGAAATTCGTTTGCCGGATGCGTGGGCGCCGGAACGGAACCGATACCGGTCATAGTGGTCTCTCTCCAAACTTTCCCCGGGAAGCGCCCGCTCCCACTTCTGGGAGCGGGCGGCCTCCCGGCGTCCTAGAAGTCCATGCCCGCGCCGGCGGGCATGGCAGGGGTCGCGGCCTCCTTCTTTGGCTTCTCGGCCACCATCGCCTCAGTGGTGACCAGCAGGCCAGCGACGGAAGCGGCATCCTGAAGCGCGGTGCGCACGACCTTTGCCGGATCGATGACGCCTTGGCCGTAGAGATCGCCGAACTCGTTGGTCTGGGCGTTCCAGCCCCAGCCGAACTCGCTCTTCTCGCGCAGCTTGCCGACGATGATCGAGCCCTCGGCGCCGGCGTTCTCCGCGATCTGGCGCACCGGGGTCTCGATCGCACGCCGCACGATCTCGACACCGGTCCTCTGGTCGGCATTGTCGATCGGCAAGGCATCGAGCGCCTTGGCGGCCCGGAGCAGCGCGACGCCGCCGCCCGGGAGCACGCCTTCCTCGACCGCCGCACGGGTCGCATGCAGCGCGTCGTCGACACGGTCCTTGCGCTCCTTCACCTCGACTTCCGTCGAACCGCCGACACGGATGACGGCGACGCCACCGGCGAGCTTCGCCAGCCGCTCCTGCAATTTCTCGCGGTCGTAGTCGGAGGTGGTCTCCTCGATCTGCGCTTTGATCTGGGCGATGCGGCCCTGGATCTCTTCCTTGCGGCCAACGCCGTCGACGATGGTGGTGTTTTCTTTTTCGATCACCACCTTCTTGGCGCGGCCCAGCATCTGCAGCGTGACGTTCTCGAGCTTGATGCCGAGATCCTCGCTGATCGCCGTGCCGCCGGTGAGGATGGCGATATCCTCCAGCATCGCCTTGCGGCGATCACCGAAGCCAGGCGCCTTGACGGCCGCGACCTTCAGGCCGCCGCGCAATTTGTTCACGACCAGCGTGGCGAGCGCCTCCCCTTCCACGTCCTCGGCGATGATCAGCAGCGGCTTGCCCGACTGCACGACCGCCTCGAGGACGGGGAGCATGGCTTGCAGGTTGGACAGTTTCTTCTCGTGGATCAGCACATAGGGCTCTTCAAGTTCGACGCGCATCTTGTCCTGGTTGGTGATGAAGTACGGGCTGAGATAGCCGCGGTCGAACTGCATGCCTTCGACCACCTCCAGTTCGGTCTCGGCGGTCTTGGCCTCCTCCACCGTGATGACACCTTCATTGCCGACCTTCTCCATCGCCTCGGCGAGGAACCGGCCGATCTCGGGATCGCCATTGGCCGAAATGGTGCCGACCTGGGCGATCTCATCGTTTTTCGTCACCTTGCGAGCGTTGGCCTTCAGTTCGGCAACGATCGCCTCCACGGCCTTGTCGATGCCGCGTTTCAAATCCATCGGATTCATGCCCGAGGCGACGGCCTTGGCGCCTTCCTTGACAATGGCTTGGGCCAGAACGGTCGCGGTTGTGGTGCCGTCGCCGGCGATGTCGTTGGTCTTCGAAGCGACTTCGCGCACCATCTGCGCGCCCATGTTTTCGAACTTGTCTTCCAGTTCGATCTCCTTGGCCACCGTCACACCATCCTTGGTGATGCGCGGCGCGCCGAAGGATTTGTCGATAACGACGTTGCGGCCTTTGGGACCGAGCGTCACCTTCACCGCATTGGCCAGAATGTCGACGCCGCGCAGCATCTTCTCGCGGGCTTCGGTATGGAACTTCACTTCCTTGGCAGCCATTGGATCACTCCTTCAATTTAGGCAGCTTTCGTTGACTGGTAACCTGGCAAGAAGCCGTCAGGCGGCCTTCTTCACGGTCGCGGTCTGCTCGATCACGCCCATCACATCGCTTTCCTTCATGATGATCAGGTCTTGGCCGCCGAGCTTGATCTCGGTGCCGGACCATTTGCCGAACAGAATGCGGTCACCCACCCTGACGTCGAGCGGCTGTAGCTGCCCGGCTTCGTTGCGGGCGCCGGGGCCGGCGGCGATCACCTCGCCTTCCTGCGGCTTTTCCTTGGCTGTGTCGGGAATGATAATGCCGCCAGCCGTTTTCTCCTCGGCTTCGATGCGGCGGACCAGGATACGGTCGTGCAATGGGCGGAACGTCATGTCGTTCTCCTTCAAGGACAAACAGTTTTTGAGGTTCCTCCGCGCCGGACCGGCAATATCGGCCCGGCAAGAGGTGCCGCGACCCTTGTTCAGGCATCGCGCGCGCATATCGAGCTAGTTTTGGAATTTTCCGGTTTCAAGAGGTCCGCGCAAAAATTTTGGCACTCGTCGCATGAGAGTGCCAACGCGTTGTTATCATGCAGGGATTCTCGCCAGGTCGACGATTTCACCGCTTGAATTTTGGTGAAGAGCCAACAAGATTATCCTGGCCGGCGCTGCCGAAGCACAGCCGGAAACTGGACGCTATCGAGGAGTTTTTGCAGACGGAGGACAGCGATGGACCGACATAAATTTCCGCCGATCATGCCTTCCCTGACTGACACGCCCGACACCTCGCTTGACCGGCTGCTTTCGCCGGCGAGGCACTTCAAACATCCTGACGAGGTATTGGAAGACGACGCGCTCGACCTCTGGGAAAAGCGGGCGATCCTGTCGTCTTGGGCCTCGGATGCCTGCGCGGTGGAGTCGATGCCGGAACTGCGCCTGCCGCCGGGAGTCGAGCGGCCGGTTTCCTTCGACCACATCATGGAGGCCTTCTGCAAGCTCGACATCGACGTGCCGGCGCCGCGGTCCACGCCGGATGAATTCCGGCACGACTTCGCCAGGATGAATGCATAAGGTCGTAAGCGAAAGGAGAAACATATGGTGACTGCGGTCAGCAGAGAATTCCGCCTGCAGATGGATGGCTACGGCCTGACCACGGCCGAGATTCACTATCATATGCCTGACTACCCCAACCTGCTGCAGCTCTATGTCTGGCAGGAATACGACCTCGCTCCCGATTTCCCGGAGCTGAAGGGCTTCCTTGGCTATTGGGAAAGCGAACTGGACGGCGCGCTGCATTCCGTGCGCGTCGCACATCATCGTCTAATCACACCGTCGGAATGGCGCGCCGTTGACGGCATCGTTGCCATCCATTGAGCGGATCACATTGAGCGGATCAAAAAACCTGAAGCGCGTCGCCTGCAACGCGGCGCGCTCAAAGGCTCGATTGAGCATACCTAAAATCAGAGTTCCCGAGCAGGATGAGTGATGGGATTCGTGTCATCCTGCTCTGACAGCCATCGGCTGGGCCGTCCTTGACATCGCCGCGGAACGGAATTGCTGGGGCGAAGCGGAGCGGCCCCTCGTCAGGCCGGCTCGCTTGGCCGCCTTCAAGAAGGCCTTGTAGGCGGCACGCCCGCTGCGCCAGCCATCCAGCGCATCACGGCATGCACGGCCGGCGGCGCGCCAGCTTGGTCCGCGCGCCCATTTCGGCCATTGTTGATCCAGGCATTCCAGAGCCTCGAAGCTGCTGGCGACCTTGCGCGGGGCGTCCGACAATTCGAGGGTAATCGGCTGGGGAAACCGAATATCGTTCATCACTTCCTCCGTTTTTTGACGTCTTTTTGCGAGTAAGCAATCGGATGGCGTCACCGGCGACCGTCCATCCGTGATCGAGATGGTCAGCCGTTCAGGCCGCGTCAAGGGCCGCCGGAATCTCGACGAGACGTTCGATCAGGCCTCTTGACGCCACGCCCGTCAGTTCCCAGATCGATTCCGCCGGCGCCGGAAGGGCCGGCAGGTCAAGGAGTGCCGCATCCTTGGCACTCCTCGTACCCATGTTGCTCAGCGAAGGAGGATATGGCTATGAGAACCGCTTTCGACTTTTCACCGCTCTATCGGTCGAGCATAGGCTTCGACCGCATTTTCGACCTGCTGGAGAATGCCAGCCGCACGGCGAACGTCGACAACTGGCCGCCCTACGACATCTCCAGGACCGGTGACGACGCCTACCGCATCACCATGGCGGTAGCCGGCTTCGGTCAAGACGAATTGAGCATCGTGCATGAACCCAACATGCTCGTCATCGCCGGCGAGCGTGCCGGAGAGGACAATGGCGAATACCTGCATCGCGGCATCGCCGGACGGCCGTTTGAGCGACGCTTCGAACTTGCCGACCATGTGAAGGTGACCGGCGCCGGCCTCGTCAACGGTCTCCTGACCGTCGATCTTCAGCGTGAGATTCCCGAAGAGATGAAACCGCGCAAGATCGAGATCGGCACCAGCATGGCCAAAGCCAAGGAAAAATCCGCGGCAAAGCCCGTGCAAGTGGAAAAACAGGCCGCGTGAGGCAATTCGGGTCAGGGCTTCCACCAACCGGACGCCGGTCGCCCGGTGGTGGAGACGCAAGCAAAGAGGAGAAAGACAATGAGCGTACGTGATCTCATTCCTTTTGGCCGGGAACGAGGCCAGGTGCCCAGCCTTCTGCGCGATGGCGAACGTGATCCGTTCATGTCGTTGCACCGCGAGGTGAACCGTCTTTTCGACGATGTTTTCCGCGGTTTCGGCTCCGGTCTGCCATCCTTGCCTTCCGTTGCCGCGAACGGCGGACGCTGGCCGAGCGTCGAGATCTCCGACACTGGAAAGGAGGTCCGTGTCACGGCCGAAGTGCCCGGCATGGAGGAAAAGGACATCGAGGTCCTGCTCGATGACGACGTGCTGACCCTGAAGGGCGAAAAGCGGTCCGAGAGCGAGGACAAGGAGCGCCAGTTCTCCGAGCGCTATTACGGCCGTTTCGAGCGCCGCATTCCGCTCGGCATCGAGGTAGAGCAAGACAATGTCGAAGCGCGCTTCAGGAACGGCGTCCTAACGGTTACATTGCCGAAGACCGCGAAAGCGCAAGCGCAGGCAAAGCGGATCGAAATCAAGAGTTGAACCACCTATGCCGGCGGTTGGACAAACCCACCCGCCGGTTCAGGTCCAGATGTTGACGGCTTACACTGCGGACGCCATTGCTTTGCCGGCTGGATTATTTTCGGCGACAGGTCTGTCTTTTGTGCGGTGGCCCGGCTTGCCCGCCCCCTGGTCGCTTTGGCTTGTATGGTTCTGGCGGGCGGATTGTGTTTGGTTTTGCGGGATTTGTTTTTGACCCTCTGCGTCGGCTTTGG